>NZ_AKJP02000021.1:0-25585 GCF_000282275.2 Pseudomonas sp. GM30
GACACTCGTCGATACCACCAACCTGTCCCTGAGCGCAACCAACTCGGTCGCCGAGGGCGGTGCGATCATCTACACCGCGACCTTGACCAACGCCGCTGGCTCGCCAGTTACCGTGACGTTGAGCAACGGCGCCGTGATCACCATCGAAGCGGGCAAAACCACTGGCACTGTGACCGTTCCGGCACCTGCCGATGACGTGTACAAAGACGCCGGCACCGTTCAGGCAACGATCACCAACGCTACCGGTGGCAGCTTCGAAAACCTGGTACCGAGCACCGTGCCGGCTGTGACTCAGGTCACCGACACCATCGATACCACCACGGTCAAGCTGACCGCGACCGAGTCTGCTGCCGAAGGTGGCACCGTCACCTACACCGCGACCGTTGGTGCGCCAGTGACTGGCTCGCCAGTCGTGGTAACTCTGGCTAATGGTCAGAACATCACCATCGAAGTCGGCAAAACCACCGGCACCGTCACTACTACTGCACCGAACGATGCGCTGACCGGCCATGCGCCGTTGACCAACGCCATCACCAACGTCAGCGGTGGCAACTACGAAAACCTCGTTGCCGACAAGACCCCGGTCAACACCACGGTCACTGATACAGTCGACACCACCAACCTGTCGCTGTCCGCTACCGGCACCGTGGCCGAAGGTGGCTCGATCGTTTACACCGCAACGCTGACCAACGCTGCCGGTTCGCCAGTTACCGTGACGTTGAGCAACGGTGCCGTGATCACCATCGACGCCGGTAAAACCACCGGTACCGTGACCGTTCCGGCACCGGCTGATGACGTCTACAAAGACGCCAGCACCGTGCAGGCCACGATCAAGTCCGCCACCGGTGGCAACTTCGAAAATCTGGTGCCAAGCACCACGCCAGCCGTGACCAGCGTCACCGACACCATCGACACCACGACGGTCAAACTGACCGCGACCGAGTCTGCTGCCGAAGGTGGTACCGTCACCTACACCGCGACCGTTGGTGCACCGGTAACCGGTTCGCCAGTGACCGTGACTCTGGCCAACGGCCAGAACATCACCATCGAAGTCGGCAAAACCACCGGCACCGTGACCACCACCGCGCCTAACGACGTGTTGACCGGTCATGCGCCACTGACCAACGCCATCACCAACGTCAGCGGCGGCAACTACGAAAACCTGGTGGCCGACAAGACCCCGGTTTCGACCACCGTTACCGACACCATCGACACCACCAACCTGTCGCTCAGCGCCACAGGCACCGTGGCCCGAAGGTGGCTCGATTGTTTACACCGCAACGCTGACCAACGCCGCTGGCTCGCCAGTGACCGTGACGCTGAGCAACGGTGCAGTCATCACCATCGACGCCGGTAAAACCACCGGTACCGTCACCGTCCCTGCCCCGGCCGACGACGTCTACAAAGACGCCGGCACTGTTCAGGCAACGATCAAAACCGCGACCGGTGGCAGCTTCGAGAACCTGGTTCCAAGCACCACACCAGCCGTGACCAGCGTCACCGACACCATCGACACCACTGGCGTGAAACTCACCGCCACGGGCACCGTGGCCGAGGGTGGCACCGTCACCTACACCGCGACTGTCGGTGCACCTGTGACCGGCTCGCCTGTCGTCGTGACCCTGGCCAACGGCCAGACCATCACCATCGACATCGGTAAAACCACCGGCACCGTGACCAGCATCGCGCCGAACGACGCGCTGACCGGCCACGCGCCGTTGACCAACGCGATCACTAACGTGACCGGCGGCAACTACGAAAATCTGGTGGCCGACAAGACTCCGGTCAGCACCACCGTGACCGATACCGTCGACACCACCAACCTGACCCTGAGCGCCACCAACACGGTTGCCGAGGGCGGTTCGATCATCTACACCGCGACCCTGACCAACGCTGCTGGTTCGCCAGTCACCGTGACTCTGTCGAACGGCGCCGTGATCACCATCGACGCGGGCAAAACCACCGGCACCGTGACCGTCCCTGCTCCGGCCGACGACGTCTACAAGGACGCCGGCACCGTTCAGGCCACGATCACCAACGCCAACGGTGGCAACTTCGAAAATCTGGTGCCGAGTACCGTGCCGGCCGTGACCAGTGTCACCGACACCATCGACACCACTACCGTGAAGTTGTCTGCCACCGGTACAGCGGCTGAAGGCGGCAACGTCGTCTACACCGCCACCGTCGGTGCGCCAGTCACAGGTTCGCCAGTCATGGTAACTCTGGCCAACGGCCAGACCATCACCATCGACATCGGCAAAACCACCGGCACGGTAACCACCACCGCGCCGAACGATGCACTGACCGGCCATGCACCGTTGACCAACGCCATCACCAATGTCAGCGGCGGCAATTACGAAAACCTGGTGGCCGACAAGACCCCGGTTAGCACCACAGTCACCGACACCATCGACACCACCAACCTGTCGCTGTCCGCGACCGGCACCGTGGCCGAAGGTGGCTCGATCGTTTACACCGCAACGCTGACCAACGCTGCAGGCTCACCAGTCACCGTGACATTGAGCAATGGCGCGGTGATCACCATCGACGCGGGCAAAACCACGGGCACCGTGACCGTTCCAGCCCCAGCCGACGACGTCTACAAAGACGCCGGCACCGTGCAGGCAACGATCAAGTCCGCCACCGGTGGCAGTTTCGAAAACCTGGTGCCAAGCACCACGCCAGCCGTGACCAGCGTCACCGACACCATCGACACCACTGGCGTGAAACTCACCGCCACGGGCACCGTGGCCGAAGGTGGCACCGTCACCTACACCGCCACCGTCGGCGCACCGGTCACTGGTTCGCCAGTCGTCGTGACCTTGTCCAACGGCCAGACCATCACCATCGACATCGGTAAAACCACCGGCACCGTGACCAGCATCGCGCCGAATGACGCGCTGACCGGTCACGCGCCGTTGACCAACTCGATCACTAACGTGACCGGCGGCAACTACGAGAACCTCGTCGCCGACAAGACGCCGGTCAGCACCACCGTGACCGACACCATCGACACCACCAACCTGTCGCTGTCCGCGACCCCGGCGGTGAACGAGGGTGGCCAGATCACCTATACCGCCACCCTGAGCAACGCCGCCGGCTCGCCGGTGACCGTGACCCTGAGCAACGGCTCGGTGATCACCATCGACGCCGGCAAAACCACTGGCACCGTGACCGTTCCGGCTCCGGCTGACGACGTCTACAAAGACGCCGGCAGCGTGCAGGCGACCATCACCAACGCCAGCGGTGGCAACTTCGAGAACCTGGTACCGAGCACGACACCGGCCGTGACCAACGTTGCCGATACCATCGACACCACCACCGTCAGCATCACCGGCAGCACCTCGGTGACCGAAGGCCAGACCGCCAGCTACACCGTCAGCCTGACCCACCCGGCCCAAACCGACGTGACCCTGAAAATCGTCTACAGCGGCACCGCCGCCGACGGTTCGGACTTCACTGGCGTGTACACCGTGAAGATCCCGGCGGGCGCCAGCAGCGCGCAGTTCAACGTCGCGACCATCGATGACAAGATCACCGAAGGCACCGAGAACTTCGTGGTCAAGATCGACTCGGCTACCGGCGGCAACTTCGAGAATCTGGCCGTCAGCAGCACCAACGGCAGCGTCAGCACCTCGATCATCGACAACGATGCGCCACCGGTCATCGACCTGGATGCCAACAACTCCAGCGGCGCCACCGGTGCCGACTACAAGGTGACGTTCACCGAAAACACCCCGGGCGCCGGCGTGTCGATTGCCGATACCGACCTGACGATCACCGATCCGGACAGCACCATGCTGACCGGCGCGACCATCGTCCTGACCAACCGTCAGGACGGCGATGCGCTGAACCTCGGCAACAGCGTCAACGGCATCACCATCAATGCCAACAGCACCAACGGCACCGTGACCCTGACCCTGTCGGGTAACGCGACGCTGGCCGACTACATGCAGGCCATCAAAAACATCACCTTCACCAACAGCAGTGAAGACCCGAGCACCGTGCCGCGGATCATCACCGTGACCGTGACCGATGGCGGCAACTACTCCAACACCGCGACCACCACGGTCAACGTGGTGGCGGTCAACGATGCGCCGGTTGCGGCTCCGGTCAACGTCACCGGCACCGAAGACACCCCGCTGATCCTCGGCTGGTCGACTTTCGGTGTGACCGACGTCGACAGCCCGGCCAGCAGCCTGGGGATCAAAATCACCCAGCTGCCGGGCGAAGGCAAACTGCAGTATCTGGACGGTTCGACCTGGAAAGACGTCGCCAACAACCAGACCTTCAGCAAGGCTGACATCGACGCCGGCAAGCTGCGCTTCATGCCGGATGCCAACGAGTCGGGCGTCAACGGTTACGGCGGCACCGGCATGGGCAACAACCAGGCCGACTACGCACAGATCAAGTTCCAGCCAACCGACGGCCAATTGCTGGGCAACACCGGCACCGTGAAGATCGACATCACGCCAGTGGCGGATGCACCGACCGTGAGCGTGGCCGACAACAGCGTGAAGTCCACCGGACTGGTCAAGGAAGTCTGGACCGGCCTGTCGGGCCTGGGCACCAGCGGCAACGGCGCTGACTCGACCACGTTGAAAAACGTGATCGACGGCGCCGGCACCCCGAACTCCAGCACCAACGTGACCAACGTGCAGTCCGACGGCAGCGTCGCGGCGGGCACTGCGTCGAAAACCTCGGGCCTGATCTATCTGGAAGCCGGCAAGACCTACAGCTTCAGCGGCGTGGCTGACGACAGCCTGCTGATCACCATTGGCGGCAAGAGCGTGGCGTCGGGTACCTGGGGCGCGGGCGGCGCGATCAGTGGTTCGTTCACCCCGACCACCAGCGGCTACTACACCCTGGACATCTACCACCACAACCAGAGCGGCCCGGGCAGCTACGACGTCAACCTGTCGGTCAACGGCAGCACGCCGATCGACCTGAGCAGCGCCGGCGTGCCGATCTACACCGGCGTGCAGGATCTGGTGAACGCCGGTGTGACCGTCTCCGATCTGCACGGCACGAACGGAGAAGGCTATTACGACGGCTACAAGCTCAACACCGGCGCCGAAGGCACCACAGTGAAACTGTCGGCGATCAACACCGCGCTGACCGATACCGACGGCTCGGAAACCCTGAGCGTGAAGATCAGTGGCGCGCCGGTCGGCTCGGTACTCTCCGACGGCCATGGCCACACCTTCACCGTCACCGCAAGCAACGGCGAAGCCAACGTCACCGGCTGGAGCCTCGGCAGCCTGACCGTGACCCCGCCGACCTACTACAACGGCCAGTTCAACCTGACCGTGACCTCGACCTCCACCGAGATGGTCGGCGGCTCGGCCAGCAGCACCGCGACGATTCCGGTCACTGTGGTGCCGGCGGTGTACAACGCGGTGGTCGGGACCTCGGGCGATGACACCTTCAACGGCACCGATGGCAACGACATCATGGTCGCCGACATCGGCGGTCTGACCGTGGTGCCGGGCACCAACTACAACATCGCGTTCATGGTCGACAGCTCGGGCAGCATGAGCACCTCGTCGATCAACGCGGCCAAGGACTCGCTGACGTCGGTGTTCAACACCCTCAAGCAGAGCCTGGGCGGCAGCAACTCGGGCACGGTGAACATCTTCCTGGTGGACTTCGATACCCAGGTCAACAAGTCGGTGTCGGTGAACCTCAATGACTCGAACGCGCTGACCAAGCTCAAAGCCGTGCTCGACTCGATGACCTCCGGCGGCGGCACCAACTACGAAGACGTGTTCAAGACCACGGCCAACTTCTTCCAGAGCACGGAAGCGCTGGCCAACACCGGGGCGAAGAACCTCACGTACTTCATCACCGACGGCCAGCCGACCTACTACCAGAGCGGCGAGCAGACCAACCCGACGCTGTACGGCAGCGTGAAGTTCGACAGTGTGGTGACGACCAGCAACTACAAGCTGGGCGATACCTTCAGCACTTACATCGACAGCACGCATTACCTGAGCATCAGTGCCGCCGGTGCTGCTGTTCTGCAAACGTATAAAAACGGCAGCTGGAACTGGAGCAGCCTGGGCACCGTTCACGCGCAGGGCGACGGCACTTATGAGCTGTCGAGCCTGGCGGGCTCCGGCAGCAGCACCAGCTCGGCCACCACCGACAACTCGACCAGCAGCTTCGCCTTGCTCAGCGGTCTGTCGAATGTCGAGGCGATCGGTATCAACAGCGGCGTCAGTCTCAACGACCTAAAACCGTATGACTCGGATCACTCGCCGCAAACCAACATCGATCCAAAGGATTTGGCCAATTCGATCATCGGCCACACCGAAGCGACAATGCCGGGCAACGACACCGTCAGCGGTGGCGACGGCAACGACATCCTGTTCGGCGACCTGGTGAGCTTCAACGGCATTGCCGGCGAGGGTTATCAGGCGATGCAGGCGTTCGTGGCGCAGCAGACCGGCGTCGACGTCAGCAAGGTCACCACCAGCAACGTGCACCAGTACATCACCGAGCACTATCAGGCGTTCGATGTGTCCGGCGCACATGACGGCAACGACACCCTGCTGGGCGGCGCGGGCAATGACATCCTGTTCGGCTCGGGCGGTAACGACTTGCTCGACGGCGGCAAGGGCAATGACATCCTGCTCGGCGGCACCGGCAACGACACGCTGATCGGCGGCCAGGGCAACGACATCCTGATCGGTGGTTCCGGTGCCGACACTTTCGTCTGGAAAGCAGGCGACACCGGCAACGATGTGATCAAGGACTTCAATGCCAACGAAGGCGACCGCATCGACCTGCGCGATCTGTTGCAGGGTGAAACCGGCAGTACCATCGACAACTTCCTGAAGATCACCACGGTTGATGGCACGTCTTCGCTGCAAGTCAGCTCGGCGGGCAAGTTCAACTCCGGCGATGCGGCAGCCGCCACGCCGGACGTGACGATCAAACTGGAAGGCAACAACTGGTCAACCGCCAACATTCACAACCTGATTGCCGGCAGCGACCCGACCATCAAGGTCGACCACAACAACAGCTGATACGTAAACCAAACGGCCGTCCCTTGGGGCGGCCGTCACGTTTGCGGCCAACTCAGCGGTGACGATTTCTTCGCCACCCCGCATACTCGCGCGCAGTTGGCCTATGCTGCTGACAGCATGACGCTGGTTTCTTTCTGAGGGATGCTCAATGTTTTACGTGCAACGCGATGCGCAAGGTCTGTTGATTCGCGTGGAAGCCGCGGCCTACGCCGAGGCCACGGAAACGCTGCCGGCCGACAGCCATGAAATCCAGGCCTGGTTCGCCAATGAAGTGGTGGAAACCAGCCTGAAACAGCTCAAACAGAGCGACCTGGAAATGATCCGGGTACTCGACGACCTGATTCAGGTGCTGACCCAGAAGGGCGTGATCCGCGTCACCGACCTGCCGCCGGCGGCGCAGGCCAAGTTGATGGATCGGACACAGGCACGGGAAGCGCTGGGCGGGTTGAGCCAGTTGATCGACGATGAAGAGACCGGGTTGATCTGATCCGCCCAGAATCAAAAGCCTGCCCTCACCCCAGCCCTCTCCCTCCGGGAGAGGGGGCCGACTGAGGTGTTTGGCGCTGTACATCGACCTGAGAAATCGAGTCGATTACGGATTCAGAGCAAATCGTTCACGTCGGCGTATTGCGTCAATATCCCACGGTCAGTCCCCTCTCCCTTTGGGAGAGGGCTAGGGTGAGGGTTGCTTTTGCGATGACTCACTGCCAAGGCTTCGGCTCACCAAACAACTGCCCCTGCACACCATACAGACCCATCTCGCGAATCACTGACAACTCCCCTTCGGTCTCGACCCGCTCGGCAATCAGCGGCAGGTCGATGCTGTGCGCCGCACGCTGGATCGCCTCGATGAACAGGCGCTTGTCGCTCTCCTGATCGATCGCGCGAATGTAACTGCCATCGATCTTCAGGTACGCCAGCCCCAGCCGCGCCAGGTTGCCGATCATGCTGAAGCGTCCACCAAAGCGCTGCAGACTCAGAGAGAAACCGAGTTCACGCAGGCGCCGGGTCAACTGCTCCAGCACCGCTTGCTCCGGCAATTGCTCCTCGCCGATCTCCAGCGTCAGGCGCTCGCCGAGGTCGGAGTGCGCGCGCAGAATCTCGAACACTTTGTTCAGCGCTTGTGGATCGGCCAGGGTTGCCGAAGACAGGTTCAGCGCCAGCGAATCTTCATGCGCCTTCATTTGCTCCAGCACGCGCTCGAGCATCAGACGGTCCAGTCGCGCAGTCCAGCCAAAACGCTCGAGCCACGGCAGGAAACGCCCGGCCGGGATGGTCTGGCCCTGTTCATCCAGCAAGCGCGAAAGCACTTTGTAATGCAGCACCAATTGCGTGTCCTGAGCGGCCACCACCGGTTGGAAATACAGTTCGAAACGCTGCTGGTTCAGCGCCTGATCGAGCAAGCGATGCCAGGCATGGTGATCGTCACCGACGTCCGCCACCAGGCTCTGATCGATGCACGCCCAGTTTTGCTCGCCCTGCCCCTCGGCCTGCGCCAGCGCCTGATCGCCCAGGGTCAGTACTGCTTGCGGTGAATCGCCGTGGGCAAACGGGGCGAGGCCAATGGAAGCCACGGCCGGCACATCGGTTGCGCCAGTGGCGTGCAGGCTGCTCAGCGCACTGTCGAGGTTCTGCGCCAGTTGCAGCGCTTCTTCGCGCACCAGCCCCGGCGCCAGCACGGCGAACTCACCACCGCGAATCCGGGTGACGAGGTTCTGGGTTTCCGGGTATTTGGCGCACTCGCGGGACAGTTGCTGGCCCACGGCTTTGAGCAGTTCATCGGTGCGCTGCCCGCCCAGGCGCTGGTTGAGCCCGGCCAGGTCCTTGACCCGCAACAGCAGCAGGTAACCGGAACTGGCCTGCTCCGGGTTGCTCACGCGGTTGTGCAGTTGCATCTCGAAATAGCGCCGGTTGGCCAGCCCCGTGAGGTTGTCCTGATAAGACTCGGCACGCAGTTTTTCGCTGCGCTCGGCCTGCTCCTGGAACAACGCCTTGAGCTTCTCCACCATCTGGTTCATCGCCTGCACCACGCGCCGCAGTTCAGGGGTACGCGGCAACTCCGGCAGGCTGAGGAATTCGCGGCGGGCGATGGCGTGGGACTGTTTGACCATGTAATCCAGCGGGCGCAATTGCCGGCGCAGCAGCAGCGCGCCGAGCACTGCACTGACCGCGCCACACAGCAGCAGCCAGCCGAGGCTGCCCAACGCGCTCTGCCACAGTTTGGCCACGGCAAACATCGGGTGGCTGACCACCTCGACCCGCGCCGCCTGCTCCCAGCCACGGCTGACCAGCGCGTCGCCACCGGCAGGCTCCAGACCGATCAGGTTGACGAACCAGTCGGGCACATTGCTCACCGCCGGAATCCCGCTGCGCTCGACAATGGTCTGGTCGGTCTTGAGATCGACCACGCGGATGCTCGCGTAATAGCCGCTGTCGAAAATCGAGCTGACCAGCAGCTCGACCATCGCCGGGTCGTCGATATTCGGCGTCAGCGACAACGCCAGCGCCGTGGCGGCGTCCTGGGCATGGGAGCGCAGCTGGTTGACGTACTGGGTGCGCGAGCTCTCCAGACTGACCATGAAGCTGCCGGTGAAGGCGACCACCAGGAACAGACAGATAGCGATCAACAGCTGTTTGAACAAAGACATCTGAGCGCGTGCTCCTAGTTAGTCGTTTCGACCGGGAAACCTTCGGCCTGCATTTTCTTCAGCACATCCTGCCAGCGCGACAGGCGTTTGGTGTCACCGACCTTTTTATTGCCCTTGGCTCCCGGCAGGTACAGACCTTCAGCATTGAAAGAGTAGACCGGCAGCAAATCGGTTCGCTGGGACGCCGGCTGAATCGGATCGATCAGGCTGTCGAGCACCAGCGGCATGGCATCGGGGGTGGCGTAGTAAGTCAGCACCATGTGCGCGCGATTCTGGCGCAGTGCCTTGACGTAGGTGATGCGCAGCTTGTCACTGGAGACTCCGAGATGGCGCAGGCTGAAATACTTGGCGATGGCGTAGTCTTCGCAATCGCCGGCGCCTTTCCACAACGCTTCGATGGGCGTCTCCCAATAATCGACCTGACCCCACAGATCGATATCCTCTACATAACGCACCTGCTTGTTGAAAAACAGGTTCACCACTTTGAGCTTTTCCATCTCGCTGACCTGTTTCTGCGTGGCCAGCAGATTTTGCCAGGCATCGATCCGCTGCTGCCCGGCACCCAACGGGCCGTACAGCGCCGTGGCTTTGCGGCTGATCGCGGAAAAATCCCAATCGGCATGCAGGCCGCCCAGCATGACGCCGGCCAGCAGCAGTGCGCAGCCTAGCCAGCGCAAAGTCCGAGGGATCGCGAAACGTACCGCCACAGCAGGTTTCCAGGGGGCAGGAAGGAAAGCGTTTGATGGTGAAGCTTAGCCCGGCAAAAAACAATGGCACCATGAGATCATCGCCATCGCGCTAAACTTCATTCAGGACAGCAATCCTTTACATGGTTTGACAACCTGTAGAGCAATCACTAGTGTCTTTGGATCCAAATTCCGTGGTCATTCAGGGTGAGTAGTTGTGACACAGAAGCCCAAACCGCTGCACAGCATCAAAGTCGATGGGCCGATTCCCGCACACCTTGCCCGCTCGATCATCGAAGAGACCCTGCGCTCGGCGATCCTTGACGGTCGCTTGCCGTGCGGCACCGCCCTGCGCCAGCAGGACCTGGCCGATCTGTTCGGGGTCAGCCGCATGCCGGTGCGCGAGGCTCTGCGCCAGCTCGAAGCGCAGGAACTGCTGAGCGTCACCACCCACAAGGGCGCCGTTGTAGCGCCGCTGATTCAGGGCGACGCCACCGAAACCTACGAGTTGCGGATCCTCCTCGAATCCGAAGCCATGCGCCAATCGATCCCGCTGCTGACCAGCGCCGATCATGCACACGCCGCCGGCTATATCGAAGAACTCGAAACCCAGCACGACTACAGCGAAATCGGTCGGCTCAATCGCCTGTTCCACATGGCCCTGTACAGCAAGGCACCCAATAAGCGTCTGCTGCGGCTGGTCGAAGACGGCCTCAACGAGGAGGAGCGCTTTCTGCGTTTCAACCTCGAAGCCATGGGCTTGGGCAAACTGTCCCAGGAAGATCACCGCGCCATGCTCCAGGCCGTGATCGCGCGCGATGTCGAGCTGTCGGTGAAACTGCTCACACATCACCTCAACCGTGGCGTCGAGGTCATCACCCGGTTCCTCGCCAGTCCCGCCGGACAAAGCCGCAAGGCTGTTCGCTGATGCTGTCCACGCCGGTCCCAGGCTCCCGCAGCTGACCGGCGAATAACCCGCTTACAAATCCCCTCTACGGTCTGCCGCAAACCCGGTGGCGGATCCGCCTGTTCGCTCTAACCTCCCAGCGCCCCATAAGCCCGGCATTGCAGCTCGCTGCGCACGAATCGGGCATAGCCGTCCCGCCAATTTACCCGCACTCTTTAACGGCCAACCCATGAAGAACGGGCGACGCACCGCACCGCCGGCGCAGTCCCCGCACCAGGAACCTACGGAAGGAGCCTTGCCACGGGATAAAAGGAAGTTACGGCGCCGTTTCCGGCCCACTTTCATTCCTATACATCACACCAATTTTTCGCTGCTTAAAGTTGCTTTGAGTGAGGCATTCACTCTTGTATTCAATTTTGGCCATTATTTGCCGAAAGGAGCAACTACGCCCAAGTAAAACTTAAATCAAAAGTTTTACCAGGCCGACTCATACTTGAAAAACATACAACTAAAAATAATTAAAAATAAACTTGTTAAGTTATTTGACGATGTATTAGCTTTTCCTCGCCGAGCAGGGTTCGCCCCGCGAATACGGCGCCGCTCTGCAGTCAGTCAATAGCTTTGGCAAATAGTCGCCAACGCACGACCGAGAGCCTTTCATGCACTTTGCAAACTTCCATTAATCCGAATGAGGCCCGCGTTCGCCAATAGAAAACATTTCAAATTTATAAAGTCCGCGTTGATGCACTGAACGAGCAACTCCCTCTATTCCAATAACACCGAGGTTCGCCATGATGCCAACTAAAGAACAGCTCGCCCTGAAAAAAGCGCAATTGAGCGTTCACCCGATCTTCACTGAAATCGATTCGTTATCGGTACTGCGCCGGTTCATGGAATCCCACGTATTCGCCGTGTGGGATTTCATGTCGCTGACCAAACGCCTGCAGCAGGAACTAACCTGCACCCGCCTGCCATGGCTGCCGCCACGCGATCCGCATGCTGCGCGGCTGATCAACGAGATCGTGCTTGGCGAAGAGTCGGATGATCGTCCCGCTCACGGCCATTACAGCCATTTCGAACTGTACCTGGACGCGATGCGCGAAGTCGGTGCGAGCACCACGGCGGTCGAACGCTTTGTCGCGCTGCAACAGGAAGGCGTGAGCTATGACGTGGCGCTGCAAAGCGTCGAGGTGGATCCGGCTGCGGCGACATTTGTTCGCGAAACGCTGCACACCGCGCTGCATGCACCGGGCCACAGCGTTGCTGCCGCGTTCCTGCATGGTCGCGAGAGCGTGATCCCGACGATGTTCCAGCGCATCCTCGATGACTGGGGGATCGGCATCGAACAGGCGCCGACCTTTCGCTATTACCTGGAGCGCCACATCGAGGTCGACTCCGAAGATCACGGTCCGGCGGCGGAGCAATTGCTTGAGCGTCTGGTCGACGGCGATCCGCAGCGCGAAGCCGAGGTTTATGCCAGCGCCATCGCGGCCGTGGAAAGCCGCATCGCCCTGTGGGACGGCCTGCGTCTGAGCATGCGTGAACCTTTGGCGGAGGTGGCCCAATGAACGCCGCCGACTATCAATCCTTCGCCGACGCCTGGGAAACCCGCGCCACCATCCGCACCCGGCCACGGCGCGTGCTCGAAGACGATGAGCGCCTGATCTATCCGTTGAGCCGCCAGCCCCTGGTGCTCAGCGAAACCTTCCTGCGCGAATGCCCGCAGCAGCGTGATTTTGCCCTGGTGCAGACGCTATACAAGTTCATCAACGACGTGGTGATTTTCGAGACCGAAATCGTCGACCGGACCGCCCGCGCCATCGCCAAGAATCGCTTCGCGGTGCCGTTCCCGTTCGCCTGTCGCTACGACGCCATGACCGTGGTGGTGGACGAGGATTATCACGCACTGGTGGCGATGGATTTCATGCAGCAGACCGTGGCCATGACCGGCATCGTGCCGATCGAACTACCCGTTGAAATCGAACTGAACCGGGCGATTCCTGCCGCTGTGGCACTGGCGCCGGAGCACCTGCGCAGCGCGGTGGAGCTGATCTGCGTGGCCATCGCCGAGAACACCGTGACTGGTGACGTCGCCGCATTCGCCCGGGACGACACAGTCAAGCCGTCGATCAAAGGGTTGATGGCCGATCACTTGCTCGACGAGGGCCGGCATTCCAGCTTCTGGGCGCGCATGGTGCGCATCTATTGGCACACCGCCAGTGAGGCGGACCGGGAAACCATCGCGCAGATCCTGCCGGTGTTCATCAGCCATTACCTGACCAACGACATCCAGAAGTCCTTCGATCTGCGCCTGATCGACGCCCTGCCGGTCAGCGAGGCAGTGCGCCGCTCGCTCAAGGACGAGATGGCCGGACTGGCCTTTCCGATCAATCGCCACCATCCGCTGGTGGGCAACATCGTGCGGTTTTTCCACAGCAGCTCGCTGCTCGACACGCCGTGCGTGCAGCACGCCCTGCGTGACTATCTGGTTTGATGAGGAGGCCGACATGAGACGTCTCGACATTTTGCTGATTGGCGCCAGCCAGGCCATGACCGACCTGGCGCAGGAACTCGAACAACACGGTCATTCCTTACGACGCAGCGGTACGGCGCAATCGCCGGTGGATCTGATCATCGACGATGGCTTCATCGGCGCTGGCGATTTCTGCGCCATCCCGCACTTGCATCTGCGTCTGGGTATCGGGGCGCCGGGCCATGGCGGTTTGCCGACACTCGACCTGCTGTGCTTCCTCGGCTCGTCACTGATCAGCCGTGTGCCGATTGGCGATGAGCCGTCCGGCAACGGACAGGCACTGCGCCAGCGGGTGCTGGCGCAGGTGGTCGAGGAAGTCGCGCTGCTGGTCAGCCGCTTCTCCCGCGATGCCGAGTATTTCCAGCAGGCGATGCCCGCCACGGCACCGGACTTCGAACAGGTGGAGGACCTGCGGTTTCTCGACAGCCTGGCCTACGTCCATCGCCTCAACGACACGGCCAGTTCGGTGCTGCTGAAGCAGGCGCAGATCCCGCTGATCGAGCGCCTGCAAGAGAGTCTGATCGAACACGCCGAACGACCGGCGCTGCACCTCGCCGAGCAGTCGCTCAGCTATCGTCAGTTACATGCTCACAGCCGGGCGATCCAGCAACGTCTGCAACCGTTGCTCGAACAACATCCGCAGCCGTGGATCGTGGGCATCTGCCAGCCGAAAAGTCCGGCGCTGTTCGCCTCGATTCTGGCGGTGCTCGGCAGTGGCGCCGTGTATCTGCCGCTGGAGCCGAGCCATCCGTTGCAGCGCCAGCAATACATCCTGCAAAACGCCGGCGCGGTGTTGTTGTTGCACGACGGCGAGCACCCGCTCAGCGAGTCAATGCCCGGGCTGGATGTCAGTCGTATCGACAGTGCCGACGCCGATCTCGATCTGCCATTGATGCGTCAGCGACCGACGCTTGAAGCACCGTGCATGGCGCTCTACACCTCCGGCACCACCGGGCATCCGAAGGGCGTGCTCTTGAGCCAGGCGAACCTTGCGCACTTCACCGCGTGGTACGCCGATTACGTGCAGCTGCGCGCCGAGAGCCGGGTGTTGCAGTTCTCTTCGCTGAGCTTCGACTCGTCGCTGATCGATATCTTCCCGAGCCTGCTGCAAGGCGCCGAGCTGGTGGTGCCGGATGACACGCAACGGCGCGATCCATTGCAACTGGTGGCGCTGATCCGCCGTCGGCAACTGACCCATGCGTTCCTGCCGCCGGCGCTGCTGAGCATCCTGCCATTGGAACAACTGCAGGGCGTGGAGGTGATGACTGGAGGCGACGTTTGCGAGCCCTTCGTCATCGAGCAGTTGACCCGTCAGGGCAAGCTGCACAACCTCTACGGCCCCACCGAAGCGACGGTGCTGATCACCGCCCGCCAGCTCAAACCGGGTGACAGCAACCGCACCCTAGGCGCACCGATCGCCAACAGTCAGGTGCTGATTCTCGATGACGATCTGCAACCAGTGCCGGATAACACTGTCGGCGAATTGTTCATCGTCGGCCCCGGCGTCTGCCTCGGCTATCTGAACAATCCGCAGCAGACTGCCGAGCGTTATCTGACCCTGCAACTGCCGCACGGTGAGACCTTACGCGCTTACCGCAGCGGCGATATGGCCAAGTGGGGCGAGCACGGTATCGAGCTGTGCGGACGGCGCGACAATCAGGTGAAGATCCGTGGTTTCCGGGTCGAGCCGGAAGAGATCGAGCGCTGCCTGCGCGAGAGCCAGTTGTACCGTCAGGTGGCGGTGGTGATCGACAACCAGCGGCGGATTCTGGCGTTCCTTGCGCAGCCGCAGTCGGACGCTGCCCGCGATCTATTGAAGGCGCATGCGCAGCAGTTTCTGCCGGACTATATGCAACCGGTGGCGTGGACTGAACTGGCGCAGATGCCGTTCGCCAGCAACGGCAAGGTCGATCGCAAGGCGTTGCTGGAGCTGCCGGTCAGCGTGCAGGACAGTGGCCCGAAATGCCTGCCGGTAAACGCTGACGAAGCGCTGCTGCTGGAGATCTGGGCAGAGTTGCTGGAGCTGCCGAGCAGCGATATTTCCACCGACGAAAGCTTCTTCAATCTCGGTGGGCATTCGATCCTGTTGTCGCGGATGTTGCTGCGCTTGCGTGAGGAATTCGGGCGCAGCATCTCGATCAACCGCTTCATCGAACTGCCGACCATCATCAAACTCGCCACGCTGGTGCGCGGTACCGATGACAGCGCGGTGCTCAGCGCCCAGGCCATGGCCGACGCCGAGCGTGCGCTGCACATCGAGCCGCTGCCGATCAGCCGTCTGGGCGATGTGCACAAGGTGATCGTCACCGGCGCCAACAGCTTTGTCGGCGTACACATCGTCGAAGCGCTGCTCGGTTGGGGCGCCAGCGAAGTGGCCTGCCTGGTACGGGACGGCGGCGGGCAAACGGCGGCACAGCGTTTTGCTCAGGCGTTGCGCGAAAATCGTCTGGAGCATCTGGATCTGAGTCGGGTGCGGATCTATTCGGCAGACATCACCCGCCCGCAACTGAGTTTGGCCGATGACGATTATCAGCGCCTCGATCGCGAGTTCGGCGCATTGGTGCACAACGCCGCCAACGTCAACCACGTACTCGATTACGAGTCGCTGGCAGCGGATAACGTCGAGCCGATTTTCGAGCTGCTGCGCCTGTGTGAAGGGCGCAGCAAAAAGGTCTTCAACTTTGTCTCGACGCTTTCCGCTTCCAGCACCGTCGATAGCGAAGGCCTCGTGCTCGAATTGCCCGCCGCAGCGACCCCGCCAATCTACATCCGCAACGGCTACAACCTGTCGAAGTGGGTCGGCGAACGCATCCTCGAACGGGCCCGCGAACGCGGGGTGTGGGTCAATCTGTATCGCCCCGGCAACATCAGCTTCAACAGCCTGAGCGGCGTCTGCCAGCCGCACAAAAACCGTTTGATGCTGATGCTCAAGGGTTCGATCCAGCTCGGTCAGGTACCGGCCTTCGCACTGAATTTCGACCTGATGCCGGTGGACTTTCTCGCCCGCTTCATCGCTTTCCACGCCAGCCGTTACTCGAGCGAAAGAGCGGTGTTCAACCTGCACAACCCCGAGCCGCTGAGTTGGGACGCCTACGTCACTTCGTTCCGCGAAACCGGCAGCGAGTTCTCGCTGGTCAGCGTCGCCGACTGGCAGCAGCAACTGGGCCGGGTCGACGCCGACAACGCGCTGTTCGGCGTGCTCGGCTTCTACCTCAACGGCTTCGAGGAAGACATCGGCGACATCTCCCTGATCGGCCACGCCAACGCCGAAGCCGGTGTGCAGCAGATGGGTGCGCAGTATCCGGAAAAATCCCCGGCGCTGCTGCGTCGCGGCTGCGACTACCTGAAACAGATCAACTTCATCTAGTTCACCCAAAAGGAGCAACACCATGAGCAATCTGCAACCCGACACCCTGATCAAAAACCCGCACGGCTGCCACGTTGTGTCGTCGGTGGAAGTGCCGGCGGACGCGGCGCAGGTCTGGGCGGTGGTCGGCAATTTCGCCGGCTTCGATCGCTTTATTCCGGCGCTGTCGCACATTGAAATGACCGGCGAAGGTGTGTCCTCGCTGCGCAAGAAATTCTTCAAGGACGGCAACGTGGTGGTCGAGCAACTCAACTCCCGCGATGAGCAGGCACGGGCCATGACCTGGACCACGATCTACAACACCTTAGGTGTGGCGAATTTGTGGGCAGCAATGAACGTGGAATCATTGGGAGCGGGGAAGTCGCGGGCGACCTGGACGATCATTGCCGAGCCGGCCAGCGGAGGTACCGAGGCACTGCCGGGATTCAAGGATTTCGTGCAGGGGTTTGCCGATGATGCGATGGGGAATGTGCTGAAGCTGTTTGTCTAAGGCTTCGGCTTTGCGGTGATTGCACCGCCACTATCGCTGGCAAGCCAGCTCCCACAGGTTCCAGGTCGGTCACAGATGTTGTGTTCGCCAGAAATCCTGTGGGAGCGGGCTTGCCCGCGATGAACGATAACGCGGTCTGCTTGACGTCAGATCTTGAAACTGTCGACCAACTGCTTCAACCGATTGGCCTGCTGCGACAACGCATCGCAATCCTTCAATGTTTCATTGAGGTTGGCCACGCTCTGCTGGTTCAGCAGGTTGATCTGGTTGACGTCGACGTTGAGGGTTTCCACCACCGCCGTCTGCTCTTCGGTGGCTGCGGCCACCGACTGGTTCATGCCGTCGATTTCGCCGATGCGCTGGGTCACGCTGACCAGGCGCAGGCCGGCCTGGTTGGCCACTTCAACGCTCTCTTCGCTGGACGCCTGACTGGCGTTCATGGTGGTCACCGCTTCACGCGAACCGACCTGCAAGGAGGTGATCATTTTGTGGATCTCTTCCGCCGATTCCTGGGTGCGGTGGGCGAGGTTGCGCACTTCGTCCGCCACTACCGCAAAACCACGCCCGGCTTCACCGGCACGGGCCGCTTCGATGGCCGCGTTGAGCGCCAGCAAATTGGTCTGCTGCGAGATGCCTTTGATCACATCGAGGATGTGGCCGATGTTGTCGGTGCTGGCATTCAGGGTTTCGATCTGGGTGCACGACAGGCTGATCTTCTGCGACAGCTCGGTCATCGCCTGAATGGTCTGCTCGACCACCTGACGACCGTCATCGGCCTGCTCGCTCGCGCCGCTGGCGTGCTGCGAGGCATCAGCGGCGTTGCGGGCGATTTCCTGAGTGGCGGCGCCCAATTGGTTGATCGCGGCGGCGACACTGTTGGTACGCGCGCTTTGCTCGTCGGAACCGACGATCGAGGCGTTGGACGAGGCCATCACGCGTTGCGACAGGTCGTGCACGTGACGGGTGGCCGACGACACTTCGGAAATCGACGCATGAATGCGCTCGACGAACTGGTTGAACGCGCTGCCCAGTTCGGCGAACTCATCCTTGCCTGCCACGACCAGACGCCGGGTCAGGTCGCCTTCGCCTTGAGCGATGTCCTGCATCGCGCGGCCCATGGTGGTCAGCGGACGCATCAGCACGTTGATCAGCAGGCTCAGCAGCAGCGCAATCGCAGCGACCGCGACGAACATCGCGATCAGCGCCGAAGTACGGAACTGGCTGAGGGCGGCGTAGGCCTTGTCGCGATCGATCGACAGACCGATGTACCAGTCGGCATTCGGCAAGTCGCTGACCGGGGTGAACGACAGGATGCGTTCCTGGCCGTTGAGCACCACGTTCTGGTTGCCCTTCTCGATGCGCACACCGGAATTCGGGTAGATGTCCTTGAGGTTCTTCATCACTTGGTCTTTGTCCGGGCTGACGATCACCTGACCGTCACCGCTGACCAGGAACGCGTGACCGAGGCCACCGAAATCCACCGAGTTGATGATCTTCACCAGTGTTTCCAGGCTCAGGTCACCGCCGACCACACCCAGCAGTTCGCCATTCTTTTTCACCGGCATGGCGATGGTCACGACCAGACCGCCGACCGCCGCCATGTATGGCGGGGTCAACATGGTTTTGTCGGCGACCACGGCCTGCTTGTACCAAGGGCGCTGACGCGGGTCGTAGCCGTCGGGCATCTTCGCGTCAGGGCGCTGGGTGAACACTCCGTTGGCCTGACCGACGTAGGTGAACTGGAAGTTCGAGGTGAAGGCCGGTTGATCGACCAGCCCAGGGAAGTCGGCGTCCTTGCCCTGATGGGCAACGTTCTGCGCGAGGTTTTCCAGCACCAGAATTCGCCCACTCATCCAGTTCTGCACGCTGCTGGCGGTCAGATCGCCGGCCTGCTGCACGGACGACTGAAGGTTCTGGCGAATGGTGTTGCGCTGCAGATAGTCGTTGTAGAGGGTGAACAAAGCGAAAGCCAGGACCACGACGCCCGAGGCGGCCAACAGGATTTTATGGCTGAACTTGAGATTCATTTCATGGGACTTCTTATGCAAAAGTGGGGATGCGTTCCGGGATGCAACATTCCATGTACAGCGCAGGCGGCGTTCTGACGGCCGCTCTACTTTGGTGCACGCATGTCTCACCAGTCTGTCGGCACCATTCACGGAAATCTTAGGGCTGCGTGGGAAATGCCCGGCATTTCTGTCAGATTCCCGCCGAACGGCGTGCCAGAGCGTTCGCAACGAAGTTTTTTTGCTGGATCTCCGAGCGGAGGTTGCAAAATTCGCAGCCCCTGATAAAAATGCGACTAATTATCATTTGTGACGTTCGGGCTGTCGCGTTCATGTCCTCACCTGAGTTTGCAGTGCAGACGCTTTACAGAAGTCATCACGGCTGGCTCAACGCCTGGCTGCGGGCGCGGCTGGGCAACGCCGCGGATGCCGCAGATCTGGCCCAGGACACCTTCGTCCGTCTGTTACAGCGCAGCGAACGCCTGGAACTCAAGGCGCCTCGCGCATTTTTACGCACCATCGCCCGTGGTCTGGTGATCGACCATTGGCGCCGTGAAGAAATCGAACGCGCCTATCTCGAAACCATCGCGCATTTGCCCGAAGCCGAAACCCCGAGCGCCGAAACCCGCGCCTTGGTAATCGAGTTGCTCGAGAACATCGCGCGCATGCTTGAAGGCTTGCGACCGAAAGTGCGTCAGGCGTTTCTGCTGGCGCAGTGCGAAGGTTTGACCCACAAGCAGATTGCCGCGCAGATGGGCTTGTCGCTGCGCTCAGTCGAACGTTACGTCGCCGATGCGCTGTATCACTGCTACGTGTTGCGGTACGACAGCTGATGCCTGTGGATAACCTCTCGACCGGGCGACGCGCCGAACCGCCGCAACAGGTGGTCAAACAAGCCATTCACTGGCTGCTGCGGCTGCGCAACAACCATGGCAATGCGCGCCTGACTCATCAGTGCGACGCGTGGCGCGCCGAACATCATGAGCATGAACTGGCCTGGCAGCGCGTGCAGTCGCTGCAGGCGGAATTGAGCCATAACCTGCGCGCAGTGCCCGGCGCGCACGTGGCGCTGAACACGCTGGAAAACAGTGCGCAAGGACTCGGACGGCGACAGGCCTTGAAGCTGCTGTCTGGCGCGGTGCTGATGGGCTCCGCGGCGTGGCTGGCCAAGGACACCTCCGTCTGGCAGCAGTGGCGCGCTGATTACGCTACGGCGACCGGCGAGCGCCGCGGGTTCCAGTTGCCCGACGGCACGCGGATCGAGCTGAACACTGCCAGCGCAGTGGATCTGGACTACACCGCGCAGCAGCGGCTGATCAAACTCACTCGCGGCGAAATCATCGTCACATGCGGCGGTAACGATGAAGGCGCGACGTTCAACCGGCCACTTCGCGTGCAAAGTCGTCATGGCATTTATGAGCCGATAAAAGCCCGCTTCATCCTGCGTCAGGACAGCGATTGCACACGGCTCACCGTCAGCTCAGGGAGCGTCGCCATCCGCAGCGGCGCAACCTTCGTCGAGGCACTCGCCGGGCAGACCTATCTGATCGATCATCATCAGGTGCGCCCGGCAGCGCCACTGGATATGGACGTGGGCGCGTGGGCCGATGGTTTGATTGTGACCCGCAATATGCGCCTGGGCGATTTCCTCAATGAAGTCGGGCGTTATCGTCAGGGCTTTGTGACGTGCGCGCCGCAGGTGGCGGACTTGCGCCTGTCCGGAGTGTTCCGCCTGGAGGACACTGACAAGTTGCTGGCCATCCTGCCGCAGACGTTGCCGGTGCAATTGCGTTATCGCACCCGTTGGTGGGTCACGCTGGAAGCAGTGGCCTGAATTTATTTTGGCGGGTTTTCGCGACAAGTCCGGCTTGGTCAGTAAGCACTTCAACTCAGCCTTTGCGACTTGCCACGGAAACCTACAATGACTGTCCGCCTCACCTGTAAGAACCCGCTGAATTTCACTGCCGAATCGGGCCTGCTGCGCCACGCCATTCGCGCCGCCCTGCTCTCCACCGTTCTGGGTGCCGGTGCATTGCCTGGCATTAGCCTCGCCGCCAACACCAGTGAAGCGAGCAGTCATCGCTACAACATCGCCGCCGGCCCGCTGGGCGAAGCGCTGAACCAGTTTGCGCGTCAGGCGGGCATCACCTTGTCGATGACCCCGCAGCAAACGCAGGGGCGACAGTCTCCGGGCGTACAGGGCGAATACTCAACCGATCAGGCGCTGAGCCATTTGCTCAGCGGCTCGGGGCTGGAAGCGCTCAGCCAGGACGGCAGCAGCTACATCCTGCACTCAGTCAGCGATAGCGCCGCACTGGCGCTGCCGACCACCGACATCAAAGGCTTCGCCCTCGGCAACGCGCTGGGCAGCATGGAAGGCTACAACGCCACCCACAGCCAGATCGCCACCAAGACCAGCACCGCGCTGCTGGAAACTTCGCAAAGCGTATCGGTGGTCACCCGCGAGCAAATGGACGACCAAGGCTCGCAGACCGTCTCCCAGGCGATGCGTTATACCCCCGGGGTGCTGACCAACCCTTACGGCGCGACCCATCGCTACGACTACGTGGCGATGCGCGGTTTCAACGACGGCTCGGTGGACAACATCTATCTCGACGGCCTCAAGTCGATGGGCGACAGCGGCACCTACAGCACCATGCAGGTCGATCCGTATTTCCTTGAGCGCGTGGATATTCTCAAAGGCCCCTCGTCGGTGTTGTACGGCCGCAGTTCGCCCGGTGGGCTGGTGGCGCTGACCAGTAAAAAGCCGTTGTACGAGGCCTATCATCAGGTGCAGGCCACGGTCGGTACCCAAGGCCAGCGCGGTGTTGGTTTTGACTTCAGCGGCCCGGTCGATGACGACAAGCGCATTGCCTATCGTCTGACCGGTTTGACCGATCAGTCCGACACACAATTCGACCACAACAAGGAAAAACGCTTCGCCCTCGCCCCGACCCTGAGCATCGATTTCACTGAAGACACCTCGCTGACGCTGCAGGCGTATCTGCAACATGATCCGGATGGCGGCTACCACGGCGGCGTGCCGGCAGACGGGACGATTCATCAGCGCAACGGCAATCGTATTTCGCCGCACTTCTTCGAGGGTGAGCCGGGGATTGATGGCTACTCGCGGGATCAGCAATCGTTCGGCTATCAGTTCGAACATCGCTTCAACGATGTCTTCACGGCTAGGCAGAATTTCCGTTACCTCGACTCCAAAGTGAATATGGATCAGGTCTACGCCTATGGCTGGACGACACCAACCAGCAACGAACTGAACCGCTACTACACCGGCGGCGATGAGCGCCTGCATGCCTTCATCGTCGACAACATGCTGCAGGCCGAATTCTTCACCGGGGCTACCAAGCACACCGTGTTGATGGGTGCGGACTATCAGCGGCGCAAAACGGTGGTCGACTGGACCAGCGGCGGTCTGGCGCCGATCAATGCGTTCAATCCGGTCTACGGCAACTCGGCGATCGACATGTACGGCGAGACCAGTTACCTGCGACGCCTGGAGCAGACCGGCGTGTACCTGCAGGATCTGATCGAGATGGACCAATGGCGCTTCTCGCTGGGTTTGCGTCAGGACTGGGTCGAGACTTCCGATGAGAACCGTATCGCCGAAGCGGGCCGTCCGGTGGGCACGGAAATCAATGACCGCCGCACCAAACTGACCGGCCGCGCTGGCGCGTTGTATCTGTTCGATAACGGCCTGGCGCCGTACATCAGCTATTCCGAGTCGTTTAACCCGAACTCGTATGCCGACAGCGCCGGCAATCCGCTGCCGCCGACCGATGGTACGCAATGGGAAGTCGGCCTGAAGTACCAGCCGCCGGGCACCGACAACCTGTTCACCGCCTCGCTGTTCCGCATTGATCAAGAAAATCTGGCGACCAAACTGCCGCAGGAAAACTTCTACCGCGCGGTAGGCGCTGTCCGTTCGCAAGGCCTGGAACTGGAAGCGCACATGCAGGTGACCGACAACCTGAAAGTACTCGGCAGCTACACCTTCACCGATATCGAGTATTCGAAATCGATGGTCAGCACCTTGAGCACGCCGACCGATGTGATCGAGAACAAAGGCAACTCGCCAACTCAGGCACCGCGGCACATGGCCTCGTTGTGGGCGGATTACAAATTCGACAGCGCGGCACTCGACGGCCTGCGTCTGGGCGGTGGTGTGCGTTATGTCGGTTACAGCTGGGCGGATGCCGAAAACACGCTGAAGGTGCCTTCCTACACCTTGTTCGACGCATCCATCGGTTATGACTTGGGCAAGATCGGCTTGAAGGGTGTCGACGTTCGCTTGAATGCGAACAACCTGACCAATGAATCCTACGTAGCCTCCTGCGCGAGTCTGAACTTCTGCTACATGGGCGAAGAGCGCAACGTCGCCGCCACGGTCAGCTACCAGTTCTAAGCCTTTGCCTTGTGCATAAAAAAGCCAGCCCCTGCTTGTTCAGGGGCTGGCTTTGTCGTCTTTGTGGGGAAATTTCATGCGCGCATTATTGGTGTTGTTGCATCGCTATATCGGGCTGGCGACGGCGGTGTTTTTGCTGCTGGCCGGGATCACCGGGAGCATTCTGGCGTTCAATCATGAGTTGGATGA
Organism: Pseudomonas sp. GM30; assembly: GCF_000282275.2. NCBI lineage: Bacteria > Pseudomonadati > Pseudomonadota > Gammaproteobacteria > Pseudomonadales > Pseudomonadaceae > Pseudomonas > Pseudomonas sp. GM30. The sequence continues at coordinate 24,281 of NZ_AKJP02000021.1, forward strand.
GTGGCTGAATCCGCAGTTTTATGCAGCCTCCGCAGAGGGTCAGCGATTGCCTCCCGGGGCATTGGTCGAGGCTGTGCAAACCACGCATCCGAGGCTGCAGGTCTGGTACATGGAGTATCCGGACGAGTTGGGGCATACCGCGCTATTGGCAGCTGTTCCGCGTAACGACCCGGCGACAGGCAAACCGTTTGATGAGCGCAACCAGGTGTTCTATCTGGATCCGGTCAATGCCGAGCAGAAAGGCCAACGTTACTGGGGCGAGTGCTGCTTTGCGCGGGAGAACTTCATTCCGTTCATTCTCGAGTTTCATTACAACCTGACCCTGCCCGGTAACTGGGGCTTGTGGTTGATGGGTCTGGTTGCCAGCGCCTGGGTGATCGATTGCTTCATCGCGCTGTGGCTGACATTTCCTCGTGGCAAACCGTTCTGGAAGAAATGGTCGACGGCTTGGAAAATCAAGGGCGGGCACGCTTATCGGCTCAACTTCGACCTGCATCGTGCGGGGGGATTGTGGCTGTGGTTGTTGTTGCTACCGATTGCGGTCAGCAGTGTCGCGATGAACCTGCCTAGTCAGGTATTCAAATCAACAGTGTCGCTGTTTTCGCCGATTGAGCCGAGCGTTTATGAAGCCCGAGGACGAATGCCTCCTTCCGAGTTGGGGGTGACGCAATTGAGTTATCAACAGGCGTACGAAAGGGCATCGCAGGAGGGAAAGAGATTGGGGCTGACAGCGGCAATCGGGGAGTTGTATTACAGCTTTGAATACAACTTCTACGGCGCAGGATTCGGCCAGCATGACACTGAAGCCCATGGAAAATCCTGGTTGTTCCTCCATGGTAGTGACGGACGATTATTGGGGCAGGAAATCGCCGGGCAAGGCACGTTGGGAGAGCGGTTTTACCGATTGCAGTTGCCGATACATGGCGGACGGATCATCGGCTTCACCGGGCAAGTGATCATCGCGGTATTGGGCGTTCTAATTGCGGGGCTGTCAGGGACTGGCGTCTACATCTGGTGGCGTAAGTGGCAAGCCCGGCGCATCAGCAGGGCTCGCAAAGCGGTCTGAGTTTGGGAGCCCTGAAACGACAAAACCCCTGTCTGCGTTAACAGACAGGGGTTCTGGAATTTAATCTTGACGATGACCTACTCTCACATGGGGAAACCCCACACTACCATCGGCGATGCATCGTTTCACTTCTGAGTTCGGGATGGGATCAGGTGGTTCCAACGCTCTATGGTCGTCAAGAAATTCTGTATCTGGCCCGTCAACACGGTAACGTGCCAGCAAAATCGGTGACTTCTACT
>NZ_AKJP02000020.1:0-35666 GCF_000282275.2 Pseudomonas sp. GM30
ATTTTTACTTAGCCAGCGAACAATTTTGCACAGTTATTTTCGAATCAGAACACTAGAATAACCCCCATCTTTTTCGGAGCCAGAGCCTTTATGTCAGATCCGGTTGACGCCCAAGGGCTGTCAGATTTACCGCTGGAAGACTTGGTGGCCTGTCACGAGTGCGACTTGCTGATGCGCAAGCCCAAGCTTGCCTATGGCGAGAAAGCGCTCTGCCCGCGCTGCGGTTACGAGTTGTACGCCCATCGCCATAATGTGGTGCAGCGCAGCCTTGCCTTGGTGATCGCAGCATTATTGCTGTATATCCCGGCAAACTTTTTACCCATCATGCAACTCAATATCCTCGGACAATCTTCGCAGGATACGGTCTGGAGCGGCGTGCTCGGCTTGTTCAATACGGACATGCAGGGCGTTTCGATCGTCGTATTCCTGTGCAGTATGGCCATTCCGTTGCTGAAGTTGCTGTGCCAGTTATTCGTTTTGCTGACGATCCGTTTCAACATCGGACGCAGTTACGGCTTGCTGCTCTACCGCATTTATCACCACCTCAAAGACTGGGGCATGCTCGAGGTCTACCTCATGGGCGTCCTCGTGGCGATCGTCAAACTGGCGGACATGGCGGCCATCACCGTCGGCCTCGGTCTGGCGTGTTTCATCGGCTTGTTGTTGGTTCAGGTCTGGCTGGAAGTGGTGATGTCACCGCATCAGATCTGGCAGGCGTTATCAGGAGAGGATGCCCATGCGGGCGATTGATGCGGGTATTCTGATCTGTACCGAATGCCATGAATTGAACAAACAGGATGCGGACACCGACGAGCAGACCTGCACCCGTTGCGGTGCGCTGGTTCACGCTCGTCGTCCGAACAGTCTGGCCCGAACCTGGGCCCTGCTGATCACGGCTGCGATTATCTATATTCCGGCCAACGTGTTGCCGATCATGACCGTCAGCTCTTTGGGTCAGGGCGACCCTAGCACCATCATGTCCGGCGTGATCCAGTTGGTGCAGCACGGCATGATCCCGATTGCCGCCGTGGTGTTCATCGCCAGTATTCTGGTGCCGACCTTCAAGCTGGTGGGCATCGCGTTGTTGCTGTTTTCGGTGCAGCGACGCCAGCCATTGTCCGCACGGCAGCGGATCTGGATGTACCGCTTCATCGAGTTCATCGGTCGCTGGTCGATGCTCGATATCTTTGTGATCGCCATTCTGGTGGCGGTCGTCAACTTCGGCCGGCTTGCCAGTGTCGAAGCCAACCTTGGCGCCATCGCCTTCGCCAGTGTGGTGATTCTGACGATGCTTGCCGCAGTAACTTTCGATCCCCGACTGATTTGGGATAACACGGAGTCGGACGACGACCATGACTGATTTGCCTGTAGCGAAAACCCGACCGGCCTCCAACTGGTCTGCCATCTGGGTACTGCCTCTGATTGCCCTGATCATCGGCGGCTGGCTGGGCTGGCGTGCCTACAACGAAACCGGCATCGAGATTCAGGTGCGTTTCGAAAGCGGTGAAGGCATCCAGGCCAACAAGACCGAAGTGGTCTACAAGGGCATGCCAGTGGGTAAAGTGAAGACACTCAAACTGGATGACGAAGGCAACTCCAAAGGGGTGATTGCCACCGTCGAGATGAACAAGGACGTCGAGCAATACCTCAAGACCAGCACGCGTTTCTGGCTGGTAAAACCGAGCGTGACGCTGGCCGGTATCACCGGTCTGGAAACCCTGGTCTCGGGTAACTACGTGGCCATCAGTCCCGGTGAAGGCGAGCCGACCCGCAAGTTCAAGGCACTCGCCGAAGAGCCGCCGCTATCGGACTCCAAGCCCGGCCTGCACCTGACCATCAAGGCCGATCGTCTCGGTTCGCTGAACCGCGGCAGTCCGGTGTTCTACAAGCAGATCAAGGTCGGTCAGATCAAAAGCTACGTGCTGTCTGAAGACCAGAGCACCGTTGAACTCAAAGTGTTCATCGAGCCGACCTACGCCAAACTGGTGCGCAAACACACGCGCTTCTGGAACGCCAGTGGCATCAGCATCGACGCCAACCTGTCGGGGGTGAAGGTTCGCAGCGAGTCTCTGGCGAGCATCGTCGCCGGTGGTATTGCCTTCGCCACTCCGGAGAATCGCAAGGACAGTCCGCCTACTGATCCAAGCCTGCCGTTCCGTCTGTATGAGGACTTCGACGCCGCCGCTGCCGGCATCCGGGTCAAGGTCAAACTCAGCGACTTCGAAGGCCTGCAGGCCGGCCGTACGCCGGTGATGTACAAGGGTATTCAGGTCGGCAACATGAAAGCGTTGAAAATCGATCCGGATCTGAATAGCGCCACGGCCGAGCTGACGCTGGATCCTCTGGCGGAAGACTATCTGGTCGAAGGCACGCAGTTCTGGGTGGTCAAACCGTCGATTTCCCTGGCCGGTATCACCGGGCTCGAAGCGTTGGTCAAAGGTAACTACATCGCCGTGCGTCCGGGCGACAAAGGTGCCGCGCCGAAACGCGAGTTCGAGGCGCGGCCAAAAGCGCCGCCGCTGGATCTGCGTTCGCCGGGTCTGCACTTGGTGCTGTTCACCGATGTTCTCGGTTCGATCGAAGTCGGCAGTCCGATTCTGTACAAGCAGGTCAAGGTCGGTTCGGTTCAGAGCTATCAGTTCTCCAAGACCAAAAAACAAATCGTCATTGGCGTGCATATCGAGAAGGAATACGAAAACCTGGTCAACGCGTCGACACACTTCTGGAATGTCAGCGGCATCACCCTCACTGGTGGTCTGACCGGCGGGATTCAGGTCAAGAGCGAGTCGTTGCAGACGTTGATGGCCGGCGGCATTGCCTTCGAAACACCGCAAGCCAAAGCGCCGCTGCAAAAGCGTATTCCGCGCTTCCGTCTGTTCGCCAACCATGACGAGGCCAACCAGAAAGGCACTTTGGTCACGATCAAGGTCGATCGCGCCGATGGTTTGCGTCCGGGCACGCCGATTCGTTTCAAAGGGCTGGATGTCGGCAAGATTGAAGACGTCGATCTGACCGACGATCTGCAAGCCGTGATGATTACCGCGCGGATCACTGAAGTGCCGGAGAAGATTGCCCGGGTCGGCAGTCAGTTCTGGGTGGTCAAGCCAGAGTTGGGACTGATCAAGACGCAGAACCTGGAAACCCTGGTTACCGGGCAGTATGTGGAAGTGCAGCCGGCGGCAAAAAACCTCGGCCCGCAGAAGAACTTCGTTGCGCTCGCCAGTCCGCCGGAAGTCGCCAAACAGGAAGCCGGTTTGAGTCTGGTGTTGAGCGCCGCGCGCCGTGGCTCGCTGAAACCGGGCGTACCCGTGACCTACCGAGAAATCACTGTGGGCAAAGTCACGGGCTATGAGCTGGGTCAGACCGCAGATCGCGTCTTGGTGCACATTCTGATCGAGCCGAAGTACGCGCCGCTGGTGCGCAGCGGCAGCCGATTCTGGAACACCAGCGGTGTCGGTTTCGACATCGGCTTGTTCAATGGTCTGACGGTGCGCACGGAGTCGCTGGAGACGGCGATTCAGGGTGGCATCGCCTTCGCCACGCCGGACGGTGAGCGCATGGGCAACCCGGCACGACCTGAGCAGACGTTCCCGCTGTTCGACAAGTTCGAGGATGAGTGGCTGACCTGGGCGCCGAAGATTTCGCTCGGTAAGTAATCCGGAATTGATGTGGCGTCTGGGAGGACGCCTTCGCTGGCAAGCCAGCTCCCACAGGGTTTTATGTCGTATACAGAATTTGTGTTTAGCGCAAAAACCTGTGGGAGCTGGCTTGCCAGCGATGAAGTCCTCTAAGTCAGCACAAACCCAAAGCCATAAAAAAGGGCCGCGATCCCAACAGATCGCGGCCCTTTTTTTGCCTTCAGCTAAAGTCGATCAAACCTCATCCAGCTCCGGCTCATCGGCTTGCACATTGACGGTGGCCTTCACCACATCATGGCGGCGGATGTACTTCCAGTCCGCCTCGTCGATGTAGATCCCCGCCGGGCCGCTGCCGCCTTCCAGGTCGATGGCGACACTGGCGCAGACCTGCGGCTTCACGCTCGCCAGAATCGGCACGAAGCCCAGTTGCAGGCTGGTTTCCAGCAGCGCGGCCTGGTTCTTCTCGTCGATGTCCGCCGCCTCGTCGAGGTAGTAAGGCAAGCGCACGCGACCGGCCAGGTCGCGATCCATCAAGTGCAGCAACAAGTACATGTTGGTCAGCGCCTTGATGGTCATGGTGGTGCCGTTGGAGGCCGCGCCGTCGATGTCGGTGTGAATCACCGGCTGACCGTTGACCTTGGTGATCTCGAACGCCAGTTCGAACAAGTCCTTGAGACCGAGCTGGTTGTGGTTCGCCGCCACCAGCCGCGCCAGGTACTCCTTGGCCTCTTCGTTCTTGTTGTCCTGCTCCGCGCTCTGGCTCAGGTCGAACACCGACAGGGTTTCGCCTTCCTCGTACTGACCGGCACTGTGGATGATCTGGTCGATGTGCTTGAGCGCTTCCTTGTTCGGCGCCAGGACGATGCGGAAGCTCTGCAGGTTGGACACCTGACGCTTGTTGATCTCGCGGTTGAACAGCGCCAGTTGGTGTTCGAGGCTGTCGTAGTCGCTGCGGATGTTGCGCAGGGTCCGGGCGATGTCGGTGACCGCCGCACGCCGTGCCTTGCCCAGCGTCAGGGCTTCATCGGTACGGTGCGCGTAAGCGTTGATCAGCAGCGACAGACGGCGCTCCATGTCGTCTTCGCTGTCGAACTTGGCCACGCCTTTGAGGCGTACTTGCGCGTACAGCGCTTCGATCTGCCCGTCAGCGCGCAGCAAGCCTTGCCAGCTGTCCTGATAGTCGTTGAGCAGCGGCAGCAGGTTGTCCATCGAGTCGTCGACCGGATCCATGAACGGCGTACCGAACGGCAGATCCGCCGGCAGCAGCTGACGGCGGCGCAGGGCATCGTCGAGGGTGCGCTGCTTGGCTTCCATGTCGGCGATCTGCCGACCGACCAGTTGCAGCTTGGCTGACAGCTGCTGGACGCGCTCGGTGAACGCATCGCTGGAGCGCTTGAGTTCGTCCTGCGCGGCTTCCATCTGCGCCAGTTGCTCGAGCTTGTCGCCTTCTTCGGCGCTCAGCGTCTGGGTACGGCGGAAATCTTCCAGGGCTTTCTGCGCATCCAGCACTTGCTGGTAAAGCGCTTCGGTCTGGGTCTTGCTCGCGGCGCGGTCGGCGGCCACGGCTTGCTGGGTCTTGAGTTGCTTGAGTTCTTTTTCCAGACGCTCTTTCTGGTCACGCAGCGCGGCGCGGTCGGCCAGCGCTTGCAGGGCCGGCGGCTCGATGTGCGAGATGTCGATCGACAAGCCCGGCACTTCGAAACGCTCGCCCTTGAACCCATCGAGGATCAGCTCGACCGATTTGACCCATTCGCCATCCTCGTCGAGGGTGATGCCGTGCTCGCCCAGCGGCAGGCTGAACAGCGTGCTGTTGAACAGGCGCATGAGGCGTTCGACGTCCTGCTGCGAGAACTCCTCACGCAGGCGCGCATAGCTGTTGTTGTCGGCGTGATCGAGTTGCTGTTTCACTGACTTCAGGCGTTTTTCCAGATCGCGCAGACGCTCTTCCAGATCCTCGGCGCTGAACTGCCGCGACTGTGCCAGCGCACCGGCCAGTTCGTCGTGGGCATCCTTGGCGGCGAGCAGTTGCTGCTCCAGCACTTTGACGTCATCGACCAGTGCGAAGCGGTTCTTCAGCACCGACAACTCACCGAGCCAGCGTTGGATACCGGAAATTTCCCGCTCCAGACGCATCAGTTCCTGCGTGCCGCCGCGCTGATCGTTTTGCAGATCGTCCTGCTCGCGACGGTAGTGCTCGGCCTGAATAGTCAGCTCTTCCTTGCGCGCCGTGGCGTAGTCCGACCAGGTGCCGAGCAACGAGTCGAGCAACGGCGACAGGCGATGCAGTTTGCCGCGCAGCACGTCGCGCTGTTTCACCCCGTTGGCCAAGGCTTCGACCAGCGGGCCGGCGGCGACCAGCGAGTTGTAGTCCTGCTCCATCCGGCGCACATCGCGGAAGGCTTCTTCGCACGCGGCGATGTAGTCGACGCTGCCGGAACGCAGGCTGTGCTCGAAGGCATCGAGGAACAGTTGCTTCAACTTGGCCGCAGTGATTTCGCGCATGTGCAGCAGGTTGATGAACAGCGCGCGGAAGGTTTTCAGGCTCTGCTCGCTGGTGGAGCGCAGCGGGATCAGGGTCAGGTCCAGCGGGATCGAAGTGTGCCCGCCCACCAGCAAACGACGCAGTTCGTCCGGCTTGAGTTCGTAGGCTTTCAGGCCTTCTTTCTCAAGGTTGCTGAACAGCTCTTTCTGCCGCAGGCAGGTGTCGTTCTTCTGGTAATGCGCCAGATCCAGCTTGCCGGCATAAGCGAAGAACTGGTGACCGAAACCACCACCCGGGCCGCGACCGACCACACCGATCACGTGCGGACCGTGGGGCAGATTGACTTCGACGAGGATGTAACTGGTGTCGGAGGCAAAGTAGAAACGCCGCGATTGTTCCAGGCTGTACTTGCCGAAACTCATGTCCGACATGCGCGCCAGAATCGGGAACTGCAAGGCGTTGATCGACGCCGACTTACCGAGGTTGTTCGCGCCGTAAACCGACAGCGGTTCTTCCAGCGGGAACAGGCCGAGGCTGTAACCGGCGGTGTTCAAAAGAGCAAAGCGGCGGATGCCGTAGCGTTCCTGGCTCATGCGTCGGACTCCTGTTCTTCGGCAATGGCGCGGGCCAGTGCGTCTTCTTCGCTCTCTTCTTCTTCGAATTCGGACAGATCAAGCGGATCGTCGGTCTCGAGGAATTTCGCTTCGGCTTCTTCGTCGATCAGCACCGGTGCCGGCAGCGGCAGCACGCTGTGCACGCTGGCTGCCAGATCGCGGTCCTGCTGCACCGACAGGCACACGTCGAGGAAGCGGTGCATCGGCGGCAGGAAGCGGTACACGCCGTTTTCTTCGCCGGCGAAACCGAGCTGGGTCATGCGGCGCATGATCTTTTCTTCGAGTTCTTCGACGGTCTGCACTTCGGCCTGGATGAACAGGTCGCGGTATTTCTCCAGCAACGACGGCAGTTCTTCACGGCCGAGGCTGCCGCCGTCGAGCACGGCGATCGGATCGCGGCCCTGATCGGCCAGATGCTCGACGAGAATGAAGGTGAACAGCGCCAGACGCTGGGCCGTCTTGTTCACCGCTGCTGCGGCCATGTCCGGCACGAAGTAGTAGAAGCCACGGGTGTCGCAGACCAGCTCGAACCCCAGCGCCTTGAACAGCGTGCGGTATTGATCCTGGAAGTTCGACAGTTGCGCGTACAGTTCCGGGTCGCGGCGGCTGACGTGGTAGCCCTTGAACAGCTCACGGAAGATCGGCGCCAGTTGGGACAGTTCGGATAGATCAAGATGCATTGGGGATGCTCGCAGAATCCTCGGCGGCGGCAGGGTCGCGGGCCGAGAGCAGGGCGAAGGAGCGCAGGCTGACCTGGTGCTCGTGAGTGTGGTATTCGCGGCGTTCCAGACGCTCGCGGGTGAAGCGTTTTTCCCGCGACAGACGCGAGAACCAGTAGAGCAATTCGTCGGTGGCGCCGTCCGGTTCCTGCTCCAGCAACCAGGTCATCAGATCCGGCATCGGCAGGGACTCTTCGCAACGCTCGACCATCTCGCGCACGGTGCGCGGTGCACGCGGGGCATCGCCGGATTTCTGGGTCTTGTGCGCCTTGGGGAAACGCGCTGGTTTCGGCTCGAAACGCGCCAGGGCGTAGACGTAGGCCTCGACCTGACTGGCGCTGCCGAGGAAGGTGCTTTGCGGCCGGGTGAACAGCGGCATCGCCGCTTGCGGCACGGCATCGATGCCTTTGCGACGAATCGCCGCCAGCGCCAGCGCGGCGCCTCGGGTCACGGCGTTGTGCCGGCGCGCCTCTTCACGCAGCGGCAGCAGCAGTTCGCGGGCGTGGCGCAGGGTCAGCTGGGCGCTGGTCTGCATTTCGAGAATACGCGCGTGGGTGCGCAGCAGCATGTCGTCGTCGACCAGATGGCCGAGGCGCTGCTGTTCGCTGAGCATCTTCAGCAGCACGGTTTCGACCTTGCGCACGCCTTGTTCGAAGGCGCCGTCGGCGTTCACCAGATCGATCATCGGCTCGACGTATTCGTCCCAGGTCGCCAGCACTTCGGCATAACGCTGACGCAGCGGAATCTGCCGGTCGCTGGTCTTGGCCCGTTCGGCCACGGCCACCAGCGCCTGTTCGTCGTTGTCGAGTTTCTTCAGTACGTCGCGCACGCGCATGTCGAGCAAACGCAGCTGACGGGCGAGGTCGTTGCCGTCGCGCACTTCGAACGCGTCCTGAATGTAGCCGGCCAGCCGTTCGAGGTGGCGCAGATAGGCTTCGATTTCCAGGCACAGTCCCAGACGGTGCTCACGACGCAGGTAGGCGAGGAAGTCGTGGATCTGCGCGTTGAGCTCGAAACGGTTCGGGCTTTTCGCCACGGGCACCAGAATGTCCAGGCGAATCCACACGTCGAGCAGGCTGGTGATGTCCTGCGGCGTGCTGTCCAGTTGTTGGGCGGCCAGTTGCGTGCGCAGTTCGTTGAGGCTCAGGGTGCCCTGGTCGAAGTGCTCGCACAGTGGCTCCAGAAGTGCCCAGTGTTCAGCGAGGGCGCGCAAGACGCGCTTGGGTTCGATCATCGGAATGGCCGGCTGGTTGGCGATTAAAAGCCGCGATTGTACTGCATCGGGAGGGATGCGATTCACTCTCGGGACGGGCTGTCGCATTTTCTCAGGGAGCGAGCCCCGGTAAAGGCTATCGATCAACAGCAAGCGATCTTGAACGAAGGGCGGTAGAATCAGCCCACTTTCAGTTATCCACAAGTGGCCGACCCTTTGCTTATCGAGTCCCGCCGCCGCGCCTATTTGAACGCCATGCAGGTGGTCAACTGGCTGCCGCGCACCGAATTGCCTTTCGCCGCCCCGTCGCGGCCCAAGCTGCTGGACATGCCCGAGCCTGAGCCAGAGGTCGCGGTGATGCCGGTTGTGCAGGCCGAAGCTCCTGCGCAGCCTGCCGCCCGTCCGGTCGAACGGCCTAAGATCGAAGTGCCGCGCCCGTCGCTGGCCAGTACGCGCAATGGCGCCAAACCGGTGGAAGAGGTCGAAGAGGCACCAGTTGTCGCCAGACCCGCGCCGGTGCCGCCCCCGCGTTTCGCCCTGCAATTGCTGCGCGCCGGGGCTTGCCTGCTGCTGGTGGAGTTACCCACAGGCGAAGCGTTCCAGAGCCGCGATCCGGCCTATCTGCTGCTTAAAGACATGTTGCGCGCCGCCGGTCTGCCGGATGCGCCACAAATTGTCGGCGAGCCGGTGCGCTGGCCGTGGCTGAACCGCGGCACCATGGATCAAGGCCCGGAGGCGGCGCGCGACTTCGTTCAAGGCTTCCTTTCAGTGCAAATGGAAGCGGCACCTTGCGCCTGCCTGTGGCTGATCGGCCTGCCGGCGGTGCGCTTTGCCGGTGAAGCGGATGCTGCAGCATTCAATCGTGAATTGCAGATCGAAGGCCTTGGCCTGGCCTGGGCCATTCCCGGTCTGGAATTGTTAATGGAAGAGCCACAGCGCAAAGCCGCTGTGTGGCAAGCCATGCGTCGGCTGATGGCGCGCTGGAAACCATCGAATGAGTGAAGCTGTATCGTTCCGCCCGATGACCGAGGCGGACCTGGACGCGGTATTGAAGATCGAATACGCCGCGTACAGCCATCCCTGGACCCGCGGGATTTTTCTCGACGGGCTGGGCAAGTATCAAATCTGGCTGATGTTCGAAGGCCAGCAGCAGGTCGGCCATGGCGTGGTGCAGATCATTCTGGATGAGGCACACCTGCTGAATATCACGGTCAAGCCGGAAAATCAGGGGCGTGGGCTGGGGCTGACGTTGCTGGAGCATCTGATGTCGCGAGCGTATGCGGCTGAGGCGCGTGAGTGTTTTCTGGAAGTGCGGGATAGCAACACGGCGGCGTTCAAGCTGTATGAGCGCTATGGATTCAATGAGATTGGCCGGCGCCGGGATTATTATCCGGCGGTGGGCGGGCGTGAAGATGCCGTGGTCATGGCCTGCACGTTGGTCGACTAAGCGTTAAGAGCATCGCGAGCAGGCTCACTCCTACAGAGAATGCATTGCACAATGTAGGAGTGAGCCTGCTCGCGATGGCGGTTGATCAGACAACAACGATCAGCGGTTGCCATCCAGCGGATCACGCCGCGCCAGCTCCGCCTCATCCAGACCATTGCCGCCGCCGATGTCGTCTTCATCGACAATGCTCAGATCCCAATCCGCCTGATTGCCTTCGCCAGCCTCTTCGGCATCGCGCGCGCCGTCTTCATGAATCAGTGTTTCCGGACTCATATCGTCGTCGGTCGGCTCATGATCCGCCGTCGATGCACCGGTAAACCCGGCCTCGCGCACTCTTTCGTTGGGCATCAGTTGCTTGCGTTCACGTTCCGGAATCTCGTCGCCAATCTTGGCGCTGGGTTCGTCTTCATCGAAATCCAGCTCGTGCACCGAGCCCATGCGGTCTTCGTTGTCATCGATGGGTTCCGGTTGCACCGCATCGTACGGACGTCGTGAATCAGTCATGGCAAATCCTCATACTGTGGGCCTTACTGAGTGGACTCACCGGGCACCCGAGAATTCCAAAGAAAAACACCGGCGATTCTCGCGTGACCCCGACCGGCGGTCGTCTGTCATACCAGCGCATCTTTCTTGAGGCCTTAACCATGCACGACTTACAAGACCTGATTGATAACAACGAGCGTTGGGCTGACGCGATCACCAAGGAAGACCCGGATTTCTTCGCCAAGCTGGCGCGCCAGCAGACCCCGGAATATCTGTGGATCGGCTGCTCCGACGCACGGGTGCCGGCCAACGAGATCGTCGGCATGCTGCCGGGCGATCTGTTCGTACACCGCAACGTCGCCAACGTGGTGCTGCACACTGACCTCAATTGCCTGTCGGTGATCCAGTACGCAGTCGATGTGCTCAAGGTCAAACACATCCTCGTCACCGGCCACTACGGTTGCGGCGGCGTGCGCGCCTCGATGCAGGATCGCCAGTTCGGCCTGATCGACGGCTGGCTGCGCTCGATCCGCGATCTGTATTACGAAAAACGAGAAGAACTGGCCAAGCTGCCCACCGAGGAAGAGCAGGTCGACCGGCTGTGCGAGCTCAACGTCGTCCAGCAAGTGGCCAACGTCGCCCACACCAGCATCATCCAGAACGCCTGGCATCGCGGGCAGAGCCTGTCGATTCATGGCTGCATCTACGGCATCAAGGACGGGCGCTGGAAAAGCCTGAACACCACCATCAGCGGTTTCGAGCAACTGCCGCCGCAATATCGCCTGCGTCCGGTCGGAGCGTTGTAATCCCGATCAGTGCGCGTGCCGCCAGTGCTGCAAAAAGTGCTGGCCCTCGATACTGGGTGGCTCGTCGTAACCGGTGATCCACCCCCGACAGCGCGGCGAGCCACAGGTGCAGGCGAATTGCTGCAGCAAACGGTCTTCGGTGGAGGCGAAGTCGATGGTCAGGCGTTCACCCGGCTGGATGTCGCGCAGCGCCCACAGCCACAGTTCACTCATGTCCAGAAATACATTCGGATCGCAGGCATGTTCGAGCAATCCGCAAAAGCGCGGGTCGTAGATATGGATGCCGGCCAGTAGCTGGCGGGTCTGGCGACAGCGATAGGGCAGCAATTGCCCGGACACCCGACACATCCGGGTGATGCGCAAGAATGCCCGGCGCGCCACCACTGCCGCGCGACCATGGCTGTTCTGAACGATTTGGAAATCCTCAGTCGAGGGGAAACCCAACCGTACCGGCAACCCGGCAAACGGGTAGATACCCGGTGTGTCGCGGGGGATGGGGTGTTGATGTGCCTGGTTGTTCATAACGATCCCTGTCGGCAAATGCTGCGACTTCCCCGGTCTGACGTCCTGTCAGCGCTGCAGCATGTTTGGATCCAATGTTCCGGTGTATCTCTCAAACCGTCTACTGTCAGATCTGACAGGCGTAATCCGCTGCTTCCCGCGTCAGCATTGACTGACACGGGAAGCTTTTTCAGCGGATCAGAGGTGTGGTGCGGGAACGGCGGCGTCCGGCAATTCGCCCTGAAGCTGTTGCAGCTGCGCCTTGATCGGCGTGGTCGAGCACTTGGCGGCAGCATCCGCCGGGCTCAGGTTGCGGATCGAGGTGTAGAACAGCTCACAGGTTTTGACCTTCTGCGTCACTTGCCAGGTCTGCTTGCAGCTGTCGAGCAGGATTTTCGCATCGGTACCGGGTTTGCTGCCCATTCCGGCCTGCCAGCAAGCGGCGCTCAAGTCCTGACCCATGACCTTCAAACCGGCGGCATCGGCTTTTGCTTCATCGCCGTCGTAGCTCGCCGGATCGGCGGCGTACCAGATGTAGCTCGGGTGGTTCGAACCCAGCACCGGCACGTTCACCCCTGCACTCGGGCTGATAGTCGCCAGACCCAATACCGCCACGGTCGGGCCGTATTGCTGCTTGATCCAGTTGCGCACCGGCGCACCGAAAGCGACCATCGGCAGGGTGCTACCGGCGCTGGTCTGGCTGAACTGCTTAACCAGCGTTGTCTGGTAATCCTTGAAGTAGTCGTAGACGCCTTCCAGATCACTGCCGGCATTGGACGGCGCGGCGATTGGTGCGATGTCGATGATGGTCTGATAGGCCGGCGTCTGGTCAGCCGGGATGCCGTTGGCGGTCAGCAGCGTGGCCCAGCGGTCGGTGGTGTTCGAGCGCAGATAATCCTGGGCCTGGGTCAGCGAATAGTCCGGCGGGAAGTGCAGCAATTCGACGCTCTTGCGGTTTTCCAGGGCCATGCCCAACGGCAGGAACAGATACCAGCTGTACGCCCACTTGCCATCGGCGTTGAGCTTGCTGGCGCCGGTATAGGCCAGATCCCCGGCGTCGAGCAGCGCCGACAGCGGCTTGTCGTAACCTTTGGGCACGCCGCTGATCTCGGCGTAAATTTGCCCGTTATCGTTCTTCACCAGCACCTTGGCATTGGTGTAACCATCGCGCTGCACGCTCTGGCTCAGGTAATGGGCGACGGTCTGTTCCAGCGACCAGTTGCGATAGCAGATCACGCTGCAGTTGTTGGGGTAGGCGAAGAGGCGGGTGACGCGTTCGGTGCTGCCCAGCTTCAGATCGACATCGGCGTGGGCCGCCGCGCTCAGGGTGAGCGCGGCGAGGGTGAAGGCTGCGGAGGTCAGTCCTGCGAGTTTGAACATGCTCAGATCCTTTTCAGCGTGGGTTCCCCGGGATTTCGGGGCGCTTCATATTGGATCAGCCGTGTTGCACAGAGAAGCCGTCATTCACGGATTTTTGCGTCAGCCCGCAGCATTGGTTTTTCAAACCTGAAAATGCAGGGCGTTGGTCAGATCGCCCATGGGTTTCTGGCCGCGTGCGATCATCGCTTCATCGCGCTGCTTGAGGCCGTCGAGGGTTTCCAGTTGGAACACCCGGGTGATCAGGCGCAGGATCGACGCCGTGTCATAGACCGTATGATCCACCGTGCCTTTGCGGGCGAATGGCGACACCACCAGCGCCGGCACCCGCGACCCCGGGCCCCAGCGATCGCCTTTGGGCGGCGCCACGTGATCCCACCAGCCGCCGTTTTCATCGACAGTGACAACCACCACCATGTTTTTCCACTGCGGACTTTCACGCAGCACTTTCAAGGCGCGGACGATGTGCCGGTCGCCGGAAGCCACGTCGGCGTAACCAGCGTGCATGTTCAGGTTGCCCTGGGGTTTGTAGAAACTCACCGCCGGCAGCTTGCCGGCCTCGGCATCGGCGAAGAATTTGTTGGTACTCGACTCATCGCCAAGACCGGCGTCACGCAGGCGTTTGTTGCGCTCTTGCGGGTTTTCCGGGCCTTGCTGCTTGAAGTAGTTGAACGGCTGGTGGTGATACTGGAAGTTGGGGATCTTCGGAATCCCGCCGGAATCCTTGTACTGCTCCAGCGTCGCCTGCCACGCGCCGGCATACCAGGCCCAGTCGACGTTCTTCTTCGACAGTTTGTCGCCGATGTGCTCGTGGGTCTGCAGCACCATCACGTTGGGCAGATCCGGCTTGGAGTAGGCCGGACGTTCCGGGTCGCGAATCCACGTCGGCCAGTACGGCGGGGCAAGGGTGTTCACACCAAAACCGTCCGGGGTCAGCGCACTCGGGCCGAACTGCGGTGGGCCGATCATGGCACTGGCCGGTGATTGCTCCAGTGGTTTGAGGCGCGGATCGGCGGGGTCAGCGCTTTGCAGTGTGGCGATCTGCGATTTGGCTACCGAATTGGCCGCGTCCGGATAGAACGGCGCGGTGGCGCTGATCAGGTACTGGTGGTTGAGGAACGAGCCGCCGAAAGCGCCCTGGAAGAAGTTGTCGCACAGCACGAATTCTTGCGCCACGTCCCACAGGCGCAGCGAGTAACGACTCTGTGCGTAATGACCCATGGTCAGCCCACCGGAATCGGCCCAGGCGACGAAGCCGTCGTTCTTGCCGCCATTGATCTGCATCTGGTTCTGATAGAACACGTGCCACAAATCGCGGGTCACCAGGCCGAACGGCAGGTCTTCACCGTTCGGGCCTTTGAGGGCGAACGGTGCGTTGGGCAGGTTTTCCTGAAACTGCGTGGCGGCGGGGTAGGTCACGCCATCGAGGGTTTGCGGGCCAATCTGCAACACGCCGCCCCAGGCGGGCGGCAGCGTCTGCAACAGACTGCCGTCGCGGTCACGTTGCTGGTAATCGGCAGGCTTGAGCGATGACAGCGGTTTCTCGACACCGGGGAAATCACCGAACAGGTTGTTGAAGCTGCGGTTCTCGGCGTAGATCACCACCACGGTTTTCACCTGCTCGCGCAGGGCCTTGTCCAGCTCGGCTGGCGTCAGCGGACGCTCGACTGGTTTACCCGGTTGATCGCTGGCGCTGCCACAGCCGGCCAGCGTCGCGCCCACGCCGAGGACGGCAACACCACCGAGGAAGCGGCGGCGGCTGGTGTCGGTGGGGGTGTCGGATTCTGGCGAGGTGGGTTCTTTGTCGTTCGTCTCGTCGTTCATGTCGCGCCCGTTTTGCTTAAATGTTTCAGTATGTTTCGGCGGACGCTAACAAGGGAGTGTGACGGTTGGGTGACAAAATGGAGCGGTGTCTACGACCCCTCCGCACTGTTAGACTGCTGCAATACCGAAACTGGCCTGAGTGAACCATGAAGCCTTCCATTGCTCTTGATCTGCAACGAGCTGCCGTTCGTGAGGTTGTCGGCAGATTCCGTGTGGCCAATCCACGCGTGTTTGGCTCGACGGTGTTGGGGACCGATATGGAAGGCAGTGACCTTGATCTGCTGGTCGATCCATTGCCCGGTGCCACCTTGTTTGATCTCGGCGGGCTTCAGGTTGAGCTTGAAGATTTGCTGGGCGTTACCGTCGACCTGCTGACGCCGGGAGACCTTCCGCTGAAGTTTCGTCAGCAGGTACTTGAACAGGCCCGGCCCATATGAACGAGAACCGACTTGCTCATGGCTATTTCATCAATCTGGATGTCGTCTGGGATACGGTTCAGGTTGCTTTGCCTGAGCTGTTGAGAGTCCTGCCCTCCGAGCAGCATTGATTGCACCTGCCCTGAGGCAGGTGCAATCTCGTCAATCTACGGCATCACCGGCGGCGTGTACGCCAATGTCGTCCCCAACACCCACAGCAGGAACAGCACCAGCGGCGTGTGCACCAGCAATTGCACGAACGAGAAGCCGATCAGGTCCCGTGCCTTCAGACCGAGCACGCCCAGCAGCGGCAGCATGTAGAACGGGTTGATCAGGTTCGGCAGCGCTTCGGCGGCGTTGTAGATCTGCACCGCCCAGCCGAGGTGGTATTGCAGATCGTTGGCCACTTGCATCACGTACGGCGCTTCGATGATCCACTTGCCGCCGCCGGACGGGATGAAGAAACCGAGAATGGCCGAGTACACGCCCATCAACAGCGCATAAGTGTCGTGAGAGGCGATGCTGACGAAGAAGGTCGAGATGTGATGGGCCAGCGTCTGCGCATCGGCGCCTTTGACCGTGGTCAGCAGCGCGGCAATCGAGCCGTACAGCGGGAACTGGATCAGCACGCCCGTGGTGGTCGGCACCGCGCGGGCCACCGCATCGAGGAAGCTGCGCGGGCGCCAGTGCAGCAGGGCGCCGAGCATGATGAACAGGAAGTTATAGGTGTTGAGCCCGGAAATCGCGGTGATCGCCGGTTTGGTCGAGAACTCGTGGAACAGCCAGCCGGCCGCCAGCAGCACCAGCAGAATGATCAGCAGCGGACTGTGTTCCAGCCATTCGCCCGGGCGGGTGCGTGGTTGCAGTGGTGGCAGGTTGAACGCCGGGTCGATGCCGCAATCCTTGGCATCACGCGCGGAGTTCGGGCCGGGCGCAGTGGCATAGGCGACGATGATCGAAATCACGATCAGCGCCAGCAGCATCGCGCCGGACTGCCAAAGGAAGATGGTCTGGGTGAACGGAATCACCCCGGTGATCGACAGGATCGCCGGCGGCAGGCTGGCCGGATTGGCCTGCAATTGCGCCGCCGACGATGACAGCCCCAGTGCCCACACCGCGCCAAGGCCCAGATATGCCGCCGCACCGGCCGCGCGGTAGTCCATTTTCAGATCGGTGCGGCGGGCGAGGGCGCGCACCAGCAAACCGCCGAACACCAGCGACAGGCCCCAGTTCAACAGCGAGGCGACCATCGAGATCAGCGCGACCCAGGCCACGGCGGAGCGGCCGTTTTTCGGGATGCGCGCCAGTTTGTCGATCAGTTTGACGGCGGGTGGCGAGCTGGCGACCACGTACCCGCCAATCACCACGAAGGCCATTTGCATGGTGAACGGGATCAGGCTCCAGAACCCGTCGCC
The DNA here is from genome assembly GCF_000282275.2 of Pseudomonas sp. GM30. NCBI lineage: Bacteria > Pseudomonadati > Pseudomonadota > Gammaproteobacteria > Pseudomonadales > Pseudomonadaceae > Pseudomonas > Pseudomonas sp. GM30. Next base: position 16,936 of record NZ_AKJP02000020.1, read on the forward strand.
GAACGCCATCGCGGCATCGGTGGGTTTGGCGCCCATGGCCAGCGTGGCCAACGCGACAATGATCACCGCCAGTGCGGCGAACACCCAGGAGTCGGGGAACCAGCGTTCGGCAAAGCTTGAACAGCGCAAGGCAAAGCGCGCGGAGCGGCTATCTTCGATATCAACGGCCACAGGGAGTACCTCGGATTTTTATGGTTATTGTGGTCCTTGGGACATTCAAACCCGACAACCCTGTGGCGAGGGAGCTTGCTCCCGCTGGACTGCGCAGCAGTCCCCTTCTTTTACGGTTCAGAGGGGGCCGCTTTGCGACCCAGCGGGAGCAAGCTCCCTCGCCACAGAGGCAGAACCTGATTCAGGTGTGTCCCGCCAGACAAGCCTCAACAGTAAATCAAGCCAAGCCATTTTGTGAGCAGGTTTTGCCAAACCATGACTATGGTCTAACGGGTTGTCCATCAGCGCATTTGCGTAGACCATGAGCGCCTTGGTTTTTTGCCTGCCAGAGTTCTTTGCCATGACTGCCCAATCCACAGCCCGACCGGTGCCGTTCAGCCGTTCCGACTACAAGACCCTCGGCCTTGCGGCCCTTGGCGGGGCGCTGGAGATCTACGATTTCATCATTTTCGTGTTCTTCGCCCTGACCCTCAGCCAGTTGTTCTTCCCGCCGGAAATGCCCGAATGGCTGCGTCTGCTGCAAAGCTTCGGGATCTTCGTCACCGGTTATCTGGCGCGCCCGCTGGGCGGAATTCTGATGGCGCATTTCGCCGACAGACTTGGGCGCAAGAAAGTCTTCAGCCTGAGCATCCTGATGATGGCGCTGCCGTGCCTGCTGATCGGGATCATGCCGACTTATGCCCAGATCGGTTATTTCGCGCCACTGCTGTTGCTGGCGCTGCGCATTCTTCAAGGTGCAGCGGTGGGGGGCGAGGTGCCGAGCGCCTGGGTGTTCGTCGCCGAGCACGCGCCTGCCGGACATCGCGGTTATGCATTGGGCTTCCTGCAGGCCGGGCTGACCTTTGGTTACCTGATCGGCGCGCTGACCGCTACGTTCCTCGCACAAGTGTTCACCCCGGCGGAAATTCTCGACTACGCCTGGCGTTATCCGTTCCTGCTTGGCGGAGTGTTCGGCGTGATCGGTGTGTACCTGCGCCGCTGGTTGAGCGAAACGCCGGTGTTCATGGCCATGGAAGCCCAGCGTGAGGCACGGGTCGAACTGCCGCTGCGTACGGTGTTGCGCGAACATCGCCTGGCGATGTTGCCGGCGATGCTGCTGACCTGCGTGCTCACCTCGGCGGTGGTGGTGTTCGTCGTCATCACCCCGACCATGATGCAGAAAACCTTCGGCATGACCGCCAGCCACACCTTCGCCCTGAGCGCGTTGGGCATCGTCTTTCTCAACATCGGTTGTGTGATTGCCGGATTGCTCGTCGATCGCATCGGTGCCTGGCGCACGGTCATGCTGTATAGCCTGCTGCTGCCCTTGGGCATTGGTGTGCTTTATAGCTGTCTGATCATGGGCGGCGACTGGGTGGGGTTGGCGTATGCCATCGCCGGTCTGGCGTGCGGAGTGGTCGGCGCGGTGCCGTCGGTGATGGTCGGTCTGTTCCCGGCGCGTATCCGGGTGTCCGGCATCTCCTTCACCTACAACATTGCCTACGCCGCATGGGCCAGCATCACACCGCTGTTGCTGATCGGTCTGATGCCGTGGAGCCCGTGGATCTGCGTGATGTTCTGTGCGGTGATGGGGGCGGTTGGCATCGTCAGCGCGGCCTACTTCGGCGGACGTATGCCGGGAGTCGGACGCCAATCCGTGGCGCCCTGTTCCTGAGAATTTTCAGGTCAGCCAGTGCCACCAGAGCAACGTCCCCACCAGTCCCACCACCGAGACGATGGTTTGCAGGATCGACCAGACCCAGATGGTCTGTTTGAGCTGCAAGCCAAAGTACTCGCGAACCATCCAGAAGCCGGCGTCGTTCACGTGGCAGAAGAACACTGAGCCGGCACCAATCGCCAGCGCCACCAGCGAACTTTGCGTCGCGGCGAGGCCCGCCATCATCGGCGCCAGAATCCCCGCTGTCGTCGTGGTCGCGACGGTCGCCGAACCCGTAGCCTGACGCAGCGCCACGGCAATCAGCCAGGCCAGCAGCAGATACGGCATGTGCGCACCTTCGGCGACCTTGCTGATGGTCTGGCTGACACCGGCGTCCAGCAAGGTCTGCTTCAAGCCGCCGCCGGCACCGATGGTCAGCAGCAAAACGGCAATCGGCGCGAGGCTTTTGCGCAGCGTACCGCCGACTTGCTCACGCGGCATGCCGTTGGCCCAGCCGAGGCAAATTACCGCCGCCATCACCGCAATGCCCAGCGCCACCAACGGTTCGCCGAGGAACTTCAGGGTCAGGGCGACGCTGCTTTCCGGGCTCATCGCAACCTTCGCCAGGGTGCTGCCGAGCATCAGCAGCACCGGCAGCAGAATGATCAGCAGCGACATGCCAAAACTCGGCTGGCGCGGTGCTTTCGGCGGGGCGCTGAACAGTGCACCGAGCTCTGCCGGCTCATCGACGTGCATGCGTTTCGACAGCCAGTTGCCGTAGATCGGCCCCGCCAGAATCACCGCCGGAATCGCAATGCTGAAGCCCAACAACATGGTCAGCCCCAGGTCGGCATGCAACGCGCTGACCGCGATCAGCGGCCCGGGATGCGGCGGCATCAAGGCATGCAGGGTGGTCATCCCGGCCAGCGCCGGAATGGCGATTTTCAACAATGGCTGCCCCGAACGACGGGCCATGACGAAGATGATCGGCACCATCATCACCAGGCCCACTTCGAAGAACAGCGGCAGACCGATCACCATCGCCACCAGCGCCATGACCCACGGCAGGGACTTGCCTTTGCCCAGCCCGAGCAGGGTCGAAGCGATACGGTCGGCAGCGCCGGACTCGGCCATCAGTGCGCCGAGCATCGAGCCCAGGGCGATGATGATCCCGGCTTCACCGAGAATCGCCCCGGCGCCTTTGCTGAAGGCCTTGGCGACATCTTCCGGCGGCAAACCGGCGCCGACACCAGCAATGAAAGTGCCGATCAGAATCGATAGAAAGGGCGGGAGTTTAGTCGCGCTGATCAGCACGATGATGGTGGCAATCGCCACCAGACAGCAGAGAATCAGGCGGGTGTCATGCACCATCCAGGCAGCGGTCGATAAATCCAAAACGGCACTCCTTATCGGGCGGATACCTGCAACATGTTGTTGCAATTTTCCCTGAGAATACCTGAAGTGGCCGGGCCAGAGCGGCGGCTTTTGTAACCGCGTTGCGGGGTGACGGTTTAGACCAATGGCCTATTGAGATTATTTTTGACTGACCGGTCTCAATCGCTCTTCAGAAAAGATTTCCAAGGCCGATGGTTAAGCTGCATCCCGCTTTCTACCCTGCCTATCGGTACTTCCCCATGTTCAACAAACGCCTCAAGCAAGAGCTGGCCACTCTTCGTGAAGAACTCTCCAGCCTGTTGCAGGTAAAGGAAAGCCTGGAAAGCGAGATGCTGGTGCTGACTCTGGAACCCGATGGGCGGATTCAGTCGGTCAACCAGAATTTCCTCGGCGAGATGCTCTACAAGAGTCAGGATCTGGTGGGGCGCGCCATTGAAGACATCGTTCCGGCGCACGTGAAGGCCGACGACTTTCATCACCGTTTCAAGGCCGCACTGACCCGTGGCGAGCATTTTGCTGGCGCAGTACGCCTGCTGCGCGGTAACGGCGAAGAAGCGTGGTTGCGCTCCATCGTGCAGCCGGTGCGCGCTTCGGATGGTCGGATCAAGCATTTCTCGATCTTCTCCAGCGACCTGACCCGCACCATCGAAGCTTCGCGCGAACACGAAAACCTGATCGGCGCGCTGGTGCGTTCGACGGCGGTGATCGAGTTCGACCTCAATGGCAACGTGCTCAATGCCAACGAGCGCTTTCTGCAGGGCATGGGTTACAGCCTGGCGCAGATCAAAGGCAAACATCACCGGATGTTCTGCACACCGGAGGAGTACAACAGCGCCGAGTACCAGAACTTCTGGCGTCGTCTGAACAATGGCGAGTTTGTCGCCGACCGCTTCAAACGGGTCGACAGCCATGGTCGTACGGTGTGGCTGGAGGCGTCCTACAACCCGGTGGTCGATGCCAACAACAAACTGTACAAAGTGGTGAAGTTCGCCACGGTGATCACCGATCAGGTCAACCGCGAACAAGCGGTGGCCGACGCGGCCAGCATTGCCTACAGCACTTCGCAGCAAACCGACAGCACCGCGCAACGTGGCACCACGGTGGTCACCGAGGCAGTGAATGTGATGCGTGATCTGTCGCGCCACATGCAGGCGGCCGGTGAGGGCATCGAGGCGCTGAACGAGCAGTCGCAGGTGATCGGTACCATCGTCAAAACCATCAGCGGCATTGCCGAACAGACCAACCTGCTGGCGCTCAACGCCGCCATCGAAGCGGCCCGCGCCGGCGAGCAGGGCCGGGGCTTTGCGGTGGTGGCCGACGAGGTGAGACAACTGGCCTCGCGCACCAGCCAGGCGACCGAAGAGATCGTCACCGTGGTGCGGCAGAACCAGGAGATGGCCCGCAACGCCGTGGCGCTGATGACCGATGGCAAGCTGCAGGCCGAGCAGGGGCTGGCGCTGGCGGCGGAGGCGGGCACGGTGATCGTCGAAATTCAGGACGGCGCGCAGAAAGTGGTGGATGCGGTCGGGCAGTTCGCCAATCAACTCTCCAACTAACCTTCATTGATCCCATGTGGGAGCGAGCTTGCTCGCGAATGCGGTGTGTCATTCAACATTGATGTAACTGACCTATCGCCTTCGCGAGCAAGCTCGCTCCCACAGGTTTTTCATCCGCCTTCTTTCTGTGGTCTGGCGCTACAATCTTCTCCTTTTTTCCCCGGAGCAGATCCCCATGAGCGCTTCCCATCGCCGCCCGGTTCCCCTGAACAAAGCCTACCGTCTGCTCAATCACGGGCCGACCGTGCTGGTCAGCGCTGCCCATGACGGCCAGCGCAACATCATGGCCGCCGCCTGGGCGATGCCGCTGGATTTCGAACCGCCGAAAGTAGCGGTCGTCCTCGACAAGTCCACCTGGACACGCCGGTTACTCGAAGCCTCCGGCACTTTTGTGCTCAACGTGCCGTGCGTCAATCAGGCCGACATCGTGCAAACCGTCGGCAATACCTCGGGGCTGGAGATCCGCCGGAGTCAGGAGCAGGACAAGTTTGAGGCTTACGGCCTGCAAACCTTCGCCGGTGAAACCGTTGAGGCGCCGTTGCTCGAAGGCTGCGTGGCCTGGCTCGAATGCCGCTTGCTGCCTGAACCGCGCAACCACGAGCAATACGACCTGTTCCTCGCCGAAGTCATCGCCGCTCAGGCTGACGAACGCGTGTTCAGCGACGGCCGCTGGCACTTCGACGGGTACGACGGCTTGCGCACGCTGCACCACGTCGCCGGCGGGCATTTCCTGACGATTGGCGATGCGGTGGACGGTAAAACCCTGCCGTTGTGATATTTGCCTGATGGAAAACCTGCGTCGGATGTAGCAAGGTGTGGGGCATCGTCGAACCAATCAGGCGCATGCCCCATGGATCTTTCGCTTTCCAGCTATCTCGCCCCGTTGCTGTCGCTGGCGCTGTTGTGGACGGTCGCGGTGGTCACCCCCGGCCCGAACTTTTTCAACATCGCCCAATTGGCGGTCAGCCGCTCGCGCCGTCATGGTGTGGTAGCGGCGCTCGGCGTCGCCAGCGGAACCGTGCTGTGGGGCCTGGCCGGTGGTCTGGGTATTCAGACCCTGTTCAGCGCGGCACCGACGCTGTACCTGAGCTTCAAGATCGCCGGTGGCTGCTACCTGATCTATCTCGGCCTCAAGCAGTTCAAACGCAAAGCGCCGATTGCCGCCGGTACGCTGGATGAGTCGCAACAGACTCTGCTGGGCGCCTACGGGCAGGGCTTTCTGGGAAACATGACCAACCCCAAGTCGGCACTGTTCGTCGCCACCATCTTCGCCACCGCGATGCCGGCCCACGTCTCGCCGCTACTGCTGACGCTGGCCGTGCTGACCATGGCCACGCTGTCGTTCAGTTGGTATTGCAGCGTCGCGCTGTTCTTCGCCAGCCGCCGGATCGCCAGTGTTTACGAGCGTTCACGGCAATGGCTGGATCGCCTGGCCGGTGGTTGTTATCTGCTGTTTGGTGCGCATTTGGTGGCTAGTCGCTGAGCGGGTCATATTGCGCGTTAAACCCGTTGCATGAAAAAAGGCTTACCTCGCGGTAAGCCTTTTGTTTTTCCTGCGTAACCTCAGTCCCCCAATGCTTCCCCTTCACGTCGTGGGTCAGCACCACCGGCCAACGATGCTTTACCCTGCGCATCCTTGACCCGCACGATCGCCTGCGTTCCGCTGGTCATGTCGATTTCATTTACCACATGCCCTTTATCTTTCAACGCCTGAATCAACGCCGGGCTGAACTGGCCTTGTTCCAGTTCGGTCGGGCCGTTGCGGCTGCCGAAGTTGGGCAGGCTGATGGCGCTTTGCGGGTCGAGGTTCCAGTCGAGCAGGCCGACGGTGGTTTTCGCCACGTATTCGATGATCTGCGAGCCGCCCGGCGAGCCAACACTGGCGAGAAATTCGCCGCTGTTGCGGTCGAAGATCAGGGTTGGCGCCATCGACGAGCGGGGGCGTTTGCCGGGTTCGACGCGGTTGGCGACTTTCTGCCCGTTCTCTTCGGGGATGAACGAGAAGTCGGTCATCTGGTTATTCAGCAAAAAGCCTTGAACCATCAGGTGCGAGCCGAACGCCGCTTCGATGGTGGTGGTCATCGACACCGCGCCACCGAGGTCATCCACCGCCACCACTTGCGAGGTGGAGATGCGCAGCGGCGAGCGATCCGGCGCATAAGCCACTTGCACGCCCGGCGGGGTGCCCGGTTGGGCGCTGCCCATGCTGCGCTCGCCGATCAGGCTGGCGCGGCTGGCCAGATAACCCGGATCGACCAGGCCTTTGACCGGCACCGGCACGAAGTCGGTGTCGGCCACGTATTGCGCGCGGTCGGCGTAGGCCAGGCGTTCGGCTTCGGCGATCAGGTGCACGGCTTGCGGCGTCGGTTCGATGCCGGCGGGTTTGTCGGTCTTCACCGGTTTGAGCGGCGCCAGCGACAGGCGCGGGTCGCGGGTTTCCAGCGCCTGCAAGGTGCCGAGAATCTGCGCCACGGCGATCCCGCCCGACGACGGCGGCGGCATGCCGCAGACCTGCCAGCGTTTGTAGTCGGTACACAGCGGTGCGCGTTCCTTGGCCTGATAACGCTGAAGATCATTCAGCGACAGGCTGCCGGGGTTGGCGTGGCCCTGCACCTTGGCGACGATCTCTTCGGCAATCGGGCCTTTGTACAGTGCGTCCGGGCCTTCGTTGGCGATGCGCTTGAGCACGGCGGCGAGCGCCGGGTTCTGCAGGCTCGTGCCGACCGCTTTGACGCTGCCGTCGCGGTTGAGAAAGTACGCGGCCATGTCCGGCGATTTACGGATCACCGGGTCGGATTCCAGCAGCGAATGCAGGCGCGGTGAAATCGCAAAGCCCTGCTCGGCGAGTTTGATCGCCGGCTCAAACAGCGTGGCCCATGGCAGCCGCCCGTGTTGTTTGTGTGCCATTTCCAGCGCACGCAACACGCCCGGCGTGCCCACCGAGCGCCCGCCGATCTGTGCCTGCGGGAACGGCATCGGTTTGCCGTCAGCCTGCAGGAACAACTTCTCGGTGGCGCCCGCCGGTGCGGTTTCGCGTCCGTCATAGGTGCGCACCTGTTTGCCGTCCCACAACACGATCATCGCACCGCCACCGATCCCGGAGGATTGCGGCTCGACCAGCGTCAGCACCGCCTGCATCGCAATCGCTGCATCAATCGCCGAACCACCCTTGCGCAGCATCTCGCGCCCGGCCTCGGCGGCCAGCGGGTTGGCGGCAGCGGCCATGTGTTTGCTGGCGTGGCGGGTCTGCAGATCGGTGCGGTAACCGGAAGCGGCTTCCGGCGCCAGTGGCAAAGTCGAGGAGGGCGGGGCGTTGCATGCGGTGAGGGTCAGGGCGCTGATGATCAGCGTCAGGGCAGGCAGGTGAAAGCGGCTCAGGGGCAGGGCTGGAAACACGTGGTGCTCTCCGTCCGTGGGGTGAAAGGTCTGACGGACTTTATCGACCGGTCGGTCGCGACGCAAACCGGCGGGCATTTTTGTCTTTCTTTTCGGGGCGGATGTTCGCTAGGGTCAATCCCGAATTCATCGAACTGAAACAAAGCCCCTGTGGGAGCGAGCTTGCTCGCGAATGCAGCGTGTCAGGCAACCAAAATGTTGAATGCACAATCGCCTTCGCGAGCAAGCTCGCTCCCACAAATACAAAACCAACATGAGGCGACGCATGCACAGCGAGTTTCCCACCGAATCCAGTTATCGCGATCAACGCGAACAGTTTTTGAGCGCTGCCAACGGCGCCGGAGCCACGCTCACCTCCTACGCCCATCCGCGTTGCGGCCCCTTCGGCGAACCCTTGAGCACTGACGTCGCGGTGCTCGGTGATCCACAGGCAAAGCGCCGGCTGGTGACGCTCAGCGGTACTCACGGAGTCGAGGGCTATTACGGTTCGGATTGCCAGATCGACTGGCTGAAGACCTTCGTGCCCGGCTCGCTGCCCAAGGATGTCGCGGTAGTGATGATCCACCTGATCAATCCATGGGGTACCGCGTGGCTGCGCCGGGTCAACGAAGACAACATCGACCTCAACCGCAATCACCTGGATTTCACCGGGCCGCTGCCGGACAACCGCGCCTACGCCACACTGCACGAGATCTACGCCTGCACCGATTTGCACGGCCCCGAGCGTGAGCGCGCCGATGCCTTGCTCGATGCGCACATTGCCGAACACGGCTGGCCGGCGGTGATGTCGATTGTCGAGGGCGGCCAGCATAGCCATCCCGATGGACTGTTCTATGGCGGCCGCGCGCCGAGCTGGTCGAATCGCACGTTGCATCAGATCATCGACGCACATGTAGCTGGCGCTGAAACCGTCATGTGCTTCGACCTGCACACCGGGGCAGGGGAGTACGGGCATCCGATGTTGCTCACCATCACCCAGGCGCCTTATCCGGCACTCGCGCAGGCACAGGCGATTTATGGCCCATGGCTTTACACGCTGCACACCGGCGCCGAGACCTTGAGCGAAACCGGTGTGGCAGCGACGGCGACCGGGTACACCTCACAGGCGCTGCTCAATGCGTTGCCCAATGTGCAACTGATGCCATTCGTGATCGAGTGCGGGACGTATCCGGGGCCAGACGTGCATCGGCATTTGCGCGATGACCATTGGCTGCATCTGCATGGTGATCCGCTGGATGCGACGGGACAGGCTATCAAGTTGAATCTGCTGGAGCAGTTCTATCCGGCGGATCCGGACTGGCGGGCGATGGTCGGGTTGCGAACCCGGCAGATCTGGGCGAAAGGGTTGGCGGCCCTGTCGGCAGAGCAGCCTGAATAGGTCAGGCTTGGCATTGTGGTGAGGGGATTTATCCCCGATGGACTGCGCAGCAGTCCCATGCGTTTTTACTGGGGAAGAAGGGCGCTGCGCGCCCCATCGGGGATAAATCCCCTCACCAGAGATGATGGTTTTTTCGAGGCATAAAAAAACGGCCTACCTTTCGGTAAGCCGTTTTTAGTACTTGGTGGCTACACAGGGACTTGAACCCCGGACCCCAGCATTATGAATGCTATGCTCTAACCAACTGAGCTATGTAGCCAAGTGGCGCGCATTATTCCCCTGAAATGGAAAAGCGTCAAGCGTAAATTCAAAAATTTTTTCTACGCTTTCAACCGTTTATCAAAATCATGGGCCGAGCAGCGGTGAAGGAACGCGTTCGAACCAGCGGCTGGCCTGTTCATACGCGTGCGCCAGTTGCAGAACCGCGAAGTCCGCCTGATGCCGGCCGATGATCTGCAGCCCCATTGGCAACCCCTGTGCATTGAAGCCGGCCTGGACGCTGGCCACCGGACAACCGGACAACGTGCCGGGGATCACCACCTCCATCCAGCGGTGATACGTGTCCATGGCCACGCCTTCGATTGCCTTGGGCCACGGCTGGGTTTTATCGAACGGGAAGACTTGGGCGCTCGGCAGCAGCAGATAGTCGTAGTGTTCGAACAAGCGCGAGATCGCCCGATACCAGTCGCTGCGCACCACCGAGGCAGCGAACACTTCGCTGGCCGAGAGCTTGAGGCCGTTTTCCACTTCCCAGCAGGCTTCCGGTTTCAACTGCGCGCGCTTCTGCGGATCGGCGTAGGCCGCGCCCAACGACCCCGCGACCATCCAGTGCCGCAACGTCCGCCAACTGCTCCACAACCGCTCAGGCGCGAAACCCGACTCAACCGATTCAACCCGGCAGCCGAGGCTTTCGAAGTCGGCAAAGGTTTTTTCGCACAGTCCGAGGATGCCGTTCTCCATCGGCAGATAACCGTTGAAATCCCCCAGCCATCCCAACCGCGTGCCTCTGAAATCACGCTCCAGCGGCGCCGCAAAGACCTCACCGGATTCAGCGATGGACAGTGGCGCTCGCGCATCGCTCCCGGCCTGCACCGACAGCAACAACGCCGCATCCCTCACGCTGCGCGCCATCGGCCCTTCATAACCGAGCTGATCGAAAAACAGATCGGCACTATCATCAAACGGCACCCGACCCTGAGAAGGCCGAAATCCGAAGATATTGTTGAACGCCGCCGGGTTGCGCAGCGACCCCATCATGTCGCTGCCATCGGCCACCGGCACCAGATGCATCGCCAGCGCTGCCGCCGCGCCACCGCTGCTGCCGCCCGCGGTTTTGCTCGGGTCAAAGGCGCAACCAGTGGCGCCAAACAGCGGGTTGTAACTCTGCGAACCGAGGCCGAATTCCGGGGTGTTGGTCTTGCCGATGATGATCGCACCGGCAGCCTTGATCCGCTCGACCATGATGCCGTCGCGCTCGGGGATAAAGTCCTTGAACAACGGTGAGCCGAGCGTGGTGCGGATGCCACGGGTCAGCGACAGATCCTTGATCGCGTGGGGCAGGCCGTGCATCCAGCCACGGTATTCACCGCGCGTCAGTTCGGCATCGCGTTCATCGGCCTGGGCCAGCAGGGTTTCAGGTGACTGCAGGCTGATCAGCGCATTGACCTGCGGGTTGAAACGTTCGATATGGGCAAGATAAGTCTGCATCACTTCGCGGCAGGACACCTGGCGCAGGCGGATGCGTTCGGCGAGCGCGTGGGCCTGCAGCAGGACCAGTTCGCTGATGTTATTGGAATTCATGACAACGGCGCCTTTCAGACGGCTGGAGAAATGCCCCGGCCGCATGCCGGGGCGGGCAGGGGTCAACGCATCAGGTTGGTCCAGAGACGGTCAGCAAGGCGGATCGCACCTTCGCCGCAAGTCTTGCTGAACACCACGTGGGTGCCCTCGGGAATGTGCAGCTCCGGCGCATCCTTGAGCGCCGCATCGAGGAACGGTTCGACGCCTTTGATCGGGCTCTGGTGCTTGAGGAAGTTCTGGGTCATCGCCGAGTTTTCCGGCTGGCTGAGGAAGGCGATGAACGCCTTGGCATTTGCCGGGTTCTTGCTGCCGGTAGGGATGACCATGTTGTCGACCCAGGCCAGCACGCCTTCTTTCGGGTACAGGTATTTCAGGCTCGGTTTCATCTCGCGGGCGCGCATCGACGAGCCGCCCCAGAACATCGACATGTCGATTTCACCCGAGGCGAGGTTCTCGCGGATCGAGCCGGCCTTGGAGCTGTAGGTCTTCACGAATGGCTTCTGCGCCTTGAGCAGCGTGAGGATCTGCTGCATCTGTTTCGGGTCTTCACTGCACAGCGGAATGTTCAGGTACAAGCTCGCCATGTCGACCATGTCGCTGACCGAATCGAACATGTTGATCCGCCCCTGCAACTCGGCTGGCGGCTCGTACAAAACCTTGTAGCTGTCGGCCGGGCCTTTGTAGCGCGCACTGTCGAGGACCACGCTGGTGGTGCCCCAGATGAACGGCACCGAATAGGCGCCTTCCGGGTCCCAGCTCGGTTTTTTCAGGTTGTCCACAACGCTGGCGTAGTACGGCTCCTTGACCGGATCGAAACGCTCCAGCAGGTTTTCCTTGATCAGGATCGGGATGAACTGGTGCGAAGGAATTGCCACGTCATACCCGGCGCCGCCCTGTTTCAATTTCGCCAACAAAGTCTCGTTGGAGTCATAGGAATCGACGGTGACTTCGATGCCGGTCTGCTTCTGGAACTTGGCGAGAATCTCCGGCGAGAAGTACCCGCTCCAGCTCACCACGTTGAGTTTCTCCGCAGCCTGAACGCTGCCGGTCATCGCCAGCGGCACAGTCAGGAACAACGCAGTGCCGACGCTTTTCATCCACTTGCTCATGCTATTTCCCCACGGTTCTTGAAAGGTTCAGGCGTTCTTTTTGCCCAGCAGGTAAGAGAGGCTCACGAACAGCACCGAGACGCCCAGAATCAGGGTCGACACGGCGTTGACGTCGGGTGTCACGCCCATGCGCAACAGGCCGAAGATGAAGATCGGCAGGGTCGTGGTGCCGGCCTGGGAGACCAGCATCGAGATCACGAAGTTATCCAGCGAGACGATGAAAGCCAGCATCAACCCGGAGAAAATCCCCGGCATCAGCAGCGGCAAGGTCACTTTGCGAAACGTGCGCCACGGGCCGGCATAGAGGTCGGCCGAGGCCTGTTCCAGTGACAGGTCCATGTCGTTCAAGCGTGCGCGGATCGGCAGGTAGGCGAACGGAATGCAGAACACCGTATGGGCGATGATCAGGTTGCCGTAACCCAGCGACAGGCCAATGGTCGAGAACAGCGCCAGCGTCGCCACACCAACGACAATTTCCGGCAGCACCAGCGGCAACATGATCGCGCCCATCGACAATTGCAGGCCCTTGAACTTGGCACCGCGTGAGGTGCCGAGGGCGGCGAGGGTGGCAATCGCTGTGGCGATCATGCTCGCGCAGACCGCGATCAACAGGCTGTTGCCGGCGGCCTGGCGCAAGGCCTGATTGGCGAACGCGGCGCGATACCAGTCGAGGCTGAAACCGGTCCACACCGTCGCCGACTGGTTGGCGTTGAACGAGAACACCACCAGCACCACGATCGGCGCGTACAGGTACAGATAGAACAGGAAACTGAAGCCGCCGAAGCCGGGGAAGTCCTGCACGCCCAGCCCTTTGCGTTTGAATAATCCGAGCATCACGCACCTCCCTTGGCGATGCGCTGGCGCTCGGCGCGCAGGGCATACACGGTCAGCACCAGCATCACCGCGGCCATCAGCACCAGCGACAGCGCGGCGCCGAACGGCCAGTTACGCGCATCGCTGAACTGCCGGAAGATCAGGTTGCCGAGCATCATCCGTGTGCCACCGCCGAGCAGTTCCGGGGCGATCATCGCGCCCAGGCACGGCACGAACGTGAGGATGGCGCCGGCGAGAATTCCCGGTTTGGCAATCGGCAATACCACTTTGCGCAAAGTGCGCACGCGGCCGGCATACAGATCCTGCGCCGCTTCGAGCAGGCGGATGTCCATTTTTTCCAGCGTCGCGTAGATCGGCAACACCACGAACGGCGCGTAGGTATAAACCAGCCCCAGCAGCACCGCGCCGTCGGTGTACAACAACTGCAACGGCTCATGGATGACACCCATGCCCATCAGGCTGTTGTTGATCACCCCGGTGTTGCGCAGCAGCAGAATCCACGCATAAGTGCGGATCAGCAGGTTGGCCCAGAACGGCACGGTGATCAGAAAGATCAGCAAGCCACGCCGGTGCGCCGGTTGCATCGCCAACCACACCGCGACTGGAAAACCGATCAACAGGGTAATGACGGTGGTCAGGCCGGCGATGCCGATCGAGCGCAGGGCGATGATCAGGTAGGAGTCGGCAAAGACGAGGCTGTCGTCCATCTGGCGTTCGAACAGTAACGAGGTGTAGGCATCGGTGTTGAAGACTTTGTTGACCCCGCCGTAGGGGTTGGCTTCCATCAGCGAATAGCCGATGACAATCAGGATCGGCACCAGCAGAAACAGGCCAATGGCGACCAGCGCCGGGCTGACCCCGAGGAAACTCTGGAAGGCCTTGCGGCGCTCCAGCGTGTTGGCAATCGGTAAGGCGTGCATGGCAACTCCTCGGGCTCAATCGTGCAGGACGCTGGCGCTTCCCCGGTCAAACAACAGACCGGCCTGACTGCCGACGGCAAAGCGCAGGCTCTGGTCGACGCAGTTGGGCGTGCGCACGGTGAGGCGCGAACCGTCGCTGAGGCTGACCTGATATTGCAGATCGGTGCCGAGGTAGATCTGCGCTTCGATCCGGCACGGCAGCGCGGCTTCGGTCGCGGCGGGCACCAGATGCAGCCGCTCGGGGCGTACCGACAAGGTCACGCTGGCGCCGACCGCCACGTCGCTGCACGCTTGCGCCGGCAGCGGATGCCCGGCCGGCCCGGCGAACCAGGCTTGGCCGTCCTCGATCTTCGTCACCGTGCCCTGGATGAAGTTGGTTTCGCCGATGAAGTCGGCCACGAAGCGATTGCGCGGCCGTTCGTAGATGTCTTCCGGGCGGCCGACTTGCTGCACTTCGCCTTCGGACAACACGGCGATGCGGTCGGACATGGTCAGCGCTTCTTCCTGATCGTGGGTGACGAAGATGAAGGTGATGCCGGTCTTGGCCTGAATGGTTTTCAGTTCTTCGCGCATGGCCTGGCGCAGCTTGAGATCGAGGGCCGACAGTGGCTCATCCAGCAGCAGGACTTTTGGGTGCGGTGCCAACGCACGGGCCAGCGCCACACGTTGTTGCTGGCCGCCGGACAGCTGCGCCGGTTTGCGATTGGCGAAGCGTTCCATCTGCACCAGCGCGAGCATCTCGCGTACCCGCTCGGCGATTTGCGCTTTGTTCAGCACCTTGCCCATTGGATGCGATTCAAGCCCGAAGGCCAGGTTCTCGGCGATGGTCATGTGCGGGAACAATGCGTAATGCTGGAACACCGTGTTGACCGGGCGTTGGAATGGCGGGCGATCAGCGATGTTTTCGCCGTACAGCAGGATCTCGCCTTCGGTGGGAAACTCGAAGCCGGCGATCATCCGCAGCAGGGTGGTTTTGCCGCAGCCGGAAGGGCCGAGCAGGGTAAAGAATTCGTTGTCGCGAATGTCCAGGTCGATGTTTTTCAACGCCACCGGACCGGTGTTCGGGTCACCGTAAACCTTGCGCACCGAGCGGATCGACACCGCCAGTGTTTGCAGCGAATGCAGGGCATTCATGCGTTACCTCCGATTCCCCCATCGCCTGCGACTGCGCTGCGAATCAGCGACGTCGTCGGGCCATGGATATTATTTTTCTGGGCAGGATCGAGATTGCGTACGGGGTGAAACCAGCTGTTTTTTTGTTCTGCTGTGGCTCGATTATCAGCCAGGGGTTGCGCGGGGCGACACTTCAATTTAAACATGGCAGCTGTTAGTTAATTTAACAGCCAAAGGTGCCAGGAATCATGCCCGACCACCGTTTGCCGCCGCTCAACGCGGTGCGTGCGTTTGATGCCGCCGCGCGTTTGGGCAGCTACGTCGAAGCCTCGAAAGCCCTGCACGTGACCCAGCCGGCGATTGGTCGGCATGTGAAGTTGCTCGAGGACTGGCTGGGCATTCAGTTGTTCGAGCGCACTTCGCGCGGGGTCAACCTGACGCCGGCAGGGGAGAAGTACCACCGCAAGATCAGCGCCGCGTTGCAGTTGATCATCGAGGCCGGCAAAGAGGCGCAGCCCAAGGATGCCGAGCGCTGGTTGCGGATCATGGTGGTGCCGGGGTTTGCCAAGCGCTGGCTGATGCCGCGCATCGAAGCAATGCGCCATTTGCGCCCGGGTTTGAAGTTCGCCATCGAACCGAACTCGACCTTCACCGAAGTCGACGGCAAGAGCGCCGATCTGGGCATCGTCTACGGCCTCGACGGGCAATACGCCGATTCCCGTGAAGCGCTCATCTGCCCGCGCGTGTTTCCAATCTGCACCCCGCAATACCTCGCCAGCATCGGGCCTGTGGCCGGCCCGGCCGATCTGGTTCGGCATGAGCTGATCCACGTCGATGACGGCGAATGGTGGAACCTGTGGTTCGCCGCCCACGAGCTGGATATTCACCTCAATTCCGACATGCTCTACGTCAACAACGATCACGCACTGTCGGTGGCCGAGAGCGGACAGGGCATTGCCTTGGCCAACGAAGTGCTGGTTCGCGAGGAACTCAAGTCCGGCAAACTGGTGCGCGCGGTGGACGCGCAGGTGAAGCTGGAAAGCTATCGGGTGCTCACGCCGTCCGCCGAACTGTCGGCGGATGCGGCGTGGTTTATTCAGTGGCTGAAGACCGAGCTGGAAGCGGACTTCCCCGAAGCCGTGATCAACTGAGGCGGAAGCGCGCGGTGTTATCGCTCAGGGCTTTGCTGCCCTGGCTCAAGGTGTCCGCCGCCAGATTCACCGCGCGGGCGCCTTCGAGCAAGCGCACCGCTGCCTGATCGACCTGCTGGATATTGCCGCTGACCTCATCGGCGGTGCTCGCCTGTTCTTCCACGGCAGTGGCGATCTGCGCCAGGGTGTCGGTGACACTTTGTACGGCGCTGGCGATTTCGCCGAGACGCTCACCAAGACCGGTCACGGCTGCGGCATCCGATTGCGCCTGGCCGCAGGCGGCTTCCATCAGGCTCACCGCCTCGTTGACCGTGGCGCGTAAGCTGTCGACGGTGCCGGCAATCTGCGCAGTGGACGATTGCGTGCGTTGCGACAGGCTGCGCACTTCATCGGCGACCACGGCAAATCCGCGTCCCTGTTCGCCAGCGCGTGCCGCCTCGATCGCAGCGTTGAGCGCCAGCAGGTTGGTCTGCTCGGCGACGCCACGAATGGTGTCGACCACCAGTTGAATCTGCTGGCCTTGTTCGCTGACTCGACCGAGCGCGGCGGCGGTGTCGTTCAGGCGTTGATTAAGCTGTTGAATGCTTGCCGTGGTGCGTTGGCTGTCACGGCTGCTGTCGGCGGCGATGCGCCGGGTGTGCTGGGCGCTGCCGGAGGCCTGTTCGCAACTCTGCGCCACACCTTGCGACGTGGCGGCCAGTTGCGTGGCAGCGGCGGCGATCTGGCTGATCTGCAACTGCTGCGCTTCGACTTCGCTGAGCGCGCCGCTGGAATGATCGTTGAGGCTGCGCACAGCGTGACTTAGTTGCGAGGTTTCGTGATCGACCCCGAGCATGCTCGCGCGCAGTTGCACCACGGCGACGTTGAGCGCGGTGCTGATCGCCGCCAGCTCATCGCGGCCCACCACCGGCACTTGCAGGCTGAGATTGCCGTCGCGCAGGGCTTCGGCGAGCAGGGTAATGCCGCTGGCGCTGCGCCGGATCGAGGCTTGCAGGCAGACGAACAGATACAGCGCCGCCAGCAGCAGGCAACCGAAGATCGCCGCGACCACGATGAATTGGCGAATCGCCGAAGCGTGGTAGGCATCCAGACGCTGATCCAGCGACAGCAGTGATTGCTGGCGCAACGACGCAAGATCGCTCAGCAGGGCGTCGAGGCTGCGTTCGAAGTCTTCAGGCTTGAGGCTAATACTGCCGCCGAACACGCCGTCATCCAGCACCTTCAGGCCGGCATCGAGGCGTTTGAGACTGTCGTGGTACTGACCGGCCCAGGTTTGCAGATCGCTCGGCAGACGCGCTTCGAGCAGGCCGGCGGTTTTCACGAGCTGCTCGCGGGCATCGCCGATGCGGCCACGCAAGTCACGCAGCTGCAAGCGGCTTTGCAGGGTGAATTGTCCCGAGACCACCGAAGCCTGGCCGACCGCCGCCAGACGACCTACGCGCTCGATCAGGTCCGGCGCGTGCTGCGTGGAGATCTGTGTCAGCAGATAGGTTTCCAGCCATGGCGCCAGCGTCAGGCGGTTGTCCATGACAATCTGCTCGCGCAAGGCTTGCAGGGCGCTGAGGGCGTTGGTGAAACGCTCATAACCGTCCGGCCACCAGCCGACGCTGCTCAGGCTTTTCGAATCCAGACCGCCGAGCGCGGTTTGCAGCGCTTGATAGCGGGCGAGGGTTTCGCCTTCGGCGCCTTCCTTGTTCAGGGCGTTGCCCAGATCCGTGGTGGCTTGCAGAACAGCGGGCTGAACCTTGTCGAACGCAGCCATGGCGGCGAGGGTCGCCGGGGTCGGCTGACGATTGGTTTCGGTGGCACGCCAACGGGCGGCGCGGTCACGCTGGGCGGCGAGCAGGTTGTCCAGCGCATCGAGGCTGAGCAACTGCCGCACCCCGGCGCGTTCGCCGGAAATCAGATTGAGCCTGTCGCGATAGTCCTGGCCGATCATCAACAGGCTGCCGGCCAACGGCAGAATGAACAGCAGAAACAACAGCTGGAATTTACGTGCGAAGCCAAACCGCCCCAGCAATTTGATCCCCGGTGAAAGGAAAGCCTGCATGCCTCATGACTCCTCTGGACACCACGCACCGATGGCGTGCATCGCGGTCGTGCAACCCGGATGTCGTGCCCTGCTAAAAGGCCTCGAAAGTTCACTCTTGCCCGCTCTGTAGGCCGGCTCTGTAGCGAAACTTCCCATTCTCGGCAGCCTTTGTAAGGCCGCCGCGTTCGAGGGGAGAAGCAAGGCAAGATTCAGACCATGGCGTTGAGCTATCACCCTTCT